>JBEICW010000217.1:0-5785 GCA_040383785.1 Ignavibacteria bacterium
ACGGATTTCGGCCGTGTGTTCGTGGCGCGTGAGGCGTTCATGCACGGACAGCGCCGGATGGCCGACGACGATGCGGCGCCGTCGCGGAGTTATTTGAAAGTGGAGGATATATACGGAACTTTTATCGCTTTTGTATTTCTAACTCCATTTTTAGGTGGCTTACTTGCCGATAGAAAGCTCGGTTATAGATTATCAATCACAATTGGTGGATTGTCTATGGGATTGGGTTATGCACTGCTTGCCGTCCCTGGTGAATATTCTTTTATTGTTGCTTTATTACTTATCATTGTCGGTAATGGATTTTTCAAACCAAATATATCAACACTACTCGGCAATTTATATAATGACGAAAAATACAAAGATAACAAAGACTCTGGTTATAATATATTTTATATGGGTATAAATATTGGCGCATTTGTTTGTAATTTCTTTGCTGCATATTTACGAAATAATTTTGGTTGGAAATATGCTTTTTTAGCAGCTGGGGTTGGTATGTTTATAGGTATTATAATATTTTGGACTGGAAATAAACATTACGTACATGCTGATATTAAAAAAGAAGTGAACAAAGAAGACACTCCACTTTCTAAAATATTCCTTACCATTATAGCACCTGCTTTTGGTATTGGTGCAGTGGGTTGGCTTATCCCAGGTGAAATTTTCGGGTCTGACTCAACAGATGCATTTATTTTTGGTTGTATGCCGGTAATTTACTTTTATTGGAACTTATATCACAAAGCAAATGCTGAAGATAAACGCCCTATCGCTGCATTACTTGCAATATTTGCTGTTGTTATAATGTTTTGGGCAGTATTCAAACAAAATGGAACTGCACTAACTACTTGGGCTGAATATTACACAAATAGAGAAATCCCAGCAAGAGCAGAAGGTTTTGCCGATGCTTTGGGAATGACTCAGAAAATTGAATACACCAAAGATACTTTTGATATTATGGATTATCATTTCCGTAAAATGACAACTCCAACTGGAGAGTTTCAAACCGCTGAAGTTTATCCTCCATTCTTTAATAATTATGAAAATAAGGCTGAATTAGTAGATGGAAAAACTTATAAATTCTTTTCTACAGAGCTATTCCAATCAATCAATCCATTTTTTGTTGTGATTTTAACTCCAGTTGTAGTTTGGTTTTTTAGCGTTTTGAGACGAAATAAAAAAGAGCCGACTACTCCAAATAAAATTGCTTGGGGATTGGTAATTAGTACAATGTCCACTACAGTTATGCTTTCTGCAGTGATTTTAACTACAAATGGACAATTCAAAGCAAGTCCTATGTGGCTAATCAGCTCCTATGCTGTAATTACTGTTGGTGAGTTATTTCTATCTCCTATGGGGCTATCTATGGTATCCAAACTAAGTCCACCACGATTAACTGCTCTAATGATGGGTGGTTGGTTTTTATCTACTTCAATAGGCAATAAATTATCTGGTGTACTTGCTACAACTTGGGATTTGTATGATGATAAAACATATTATTTTGCAGTGAATTTTGTATTATTAGCAATTTCTGCATTGATGATATTTAGTATGCTAAAATGGCTTAACCAAATATTTGCCGAGAAATTAGGGAAGTAGAGTTAGACTGCTTTTGATTTTTGTCTTTCCCTCCCCACTTTGTGGGGAGGGAGCAAGAATTTAAAAATATAACTAAGTAAAATGTAAATAAATGAAAAAAATAGTCTATTTCTTATTCATACTAATTACCACAAGTTGTTCATTATTTGTTTCAGATGAATATTTTGATTTTTTCTTTGCAGATAGGTATTCTCGCCTAAAAGCTTTGCATTTACTCCTTGTGGAATGAAAATAAAGAGATTAACCCCAATATTTCCCCAATAAGATAAAAGCCAATCAATTTTAAAATCATTTTACTTTTAAAATTAGTCATTCCTAAATACTGCGTAAAATATTACACACTTTTGTAATTTAATTGCAAAAAAAATGTAATTGTGAATAAATATTAACCGATAATCAAAAAAAATGTAAAATTTTGTTACGATAAGTAATTTTATTTTTATAATTTTAAGTTATAAATTTTGTGTTTTTATAATTATCAAATTAATGTGTTTTAAATTGAAATTTGTTAAAATAATATGCTATTACTTAATAAATTGAGATGTAATTCGTTTAAACATAACTATATCATAAATTATAATAGAATTAAATTAACATTAAATTTTAAGGTTTAAAATGTCTGTAAGAGTAAGATTTGCACCATCGCCAACTGGTTACCTTCACGTGGGTGGATTGAGAACTGCTTTGTATAACTATCTATTTGCAAAGCACCATAATGGTAAAATGATTTTAAGAATTGAAGATACTGATAGAACAAGATTTGTAGATAATGCTCAAGAAAATTTGGTTAAGTCACTTCTTTGGGCTGGTATTGATTTTGATGAAAGCCCAGAAAAAGGTGGAGATTTTGGACCTTATGTGCAGTCTGAAAGATTTGATTTATACAAAGAAAACGCCCTTGTTTTGATTAATAATGGTAGTGCTTATTATGCTTTTGATACGTCAGAAGAAATCGAAGCAATGAGACAAAGACAGCAAGCGGCTGGTATTGCACCCAAATATGATAGAACTACTATGCGTTCTCAATATACTTTGGGAGATGAGGAAACTAAAAAACTTATAGCCGAAGGTCATGATTATGTTATTAGACTAAAAGTGCCACATGATGAAGTAATTAGATTTAAAGATATTATACGTGGCGAAGTGGTTGTTCATGGAAAAGATGTTGATGACCAAATTTTGATTAAGTCAGACGGTTTCCCTACATACCACTTAGCGAATGTGGTAGATGACCATTTTATGCAAATATCGCATGTAATTCGTGGTGAAGAGTGGTTGCCATCTACTCCTAAGCACGTGATTTTATACAAAGCATTTGGTTGGGAACACCCAGAATTTGCTCACTTGCCATTGCTATTGAATGATAGTAAAATCAAATTGAGCAAAAGACACGGCGATGTGGCGGTGGAAGATTTTGTTGCAAAAGGATATTTCAAAGATGCGTTTGTGAATTTTATTGCTTTATTAGGTTGGAACCCAACTGGCGACCAAGAGATATTCACAATGGATGATTTGATTGCAGCATTTAATTTAGAAAAAGTGAACAAGGCAGGGGCTGTATTTGATAGGCGTAAATTAGATTGGATGAATTCCCAATATTTACGTAGCAAACCTCATGGTGAATTAGCTGATAGAATTATGCCAATAATGGCTGAACATAACTATAATGCACCTAAAGAGTACGTAGAAAAAGTGATCGGTTTGGTAAAAGAGCGTATTACGTTTGCTGAAGAAGTGCCTACTTTTGCTTATTATATGTTCGAAGATGTAAATCACATCGAAGAAGAGTATTTTAATAAATTCTGGAATGAGAATACAGAAAATTTAATTAAGCCACTTTTTGAAAGATTTGCTCTAGCAGAGCCATTTGACCATGACACTTTAGATGTAATTACAAAAACTTATTTGGCAGAAACTAATACTAAATTTGGTCCACTTATGAATCCAGTAAGATTAATAATTACAGGAAAATCTGTTGGTGCAAGTATTTTGGATACAATGGCAATATTAGGCAAAGATAAATGTATGCAAAGATTTAATGAATTTATGACTAAGTATAGTGGTAAATATACTCTATAATAATTGTTAGTGGTTAATGGTTAATTTGGGAAACTTTCGACCTTAGTAAACTAAAAAAATTAACCGTAGGGTAAACCCTACGGTTAAAAAAAATATTCAATCTAATTATGAAATTTAAAAAAATAAATATTTTAGTCTTTATATTTATATTAGTGTATTTGATTAATAGTTGCGTTACTCCACCTGCAACTGTGAAAAGTTGCTTAAATCCTCAGATTTCAGATTTGAAGATTAAGTGGGGTGATTATATTATGAAAAAAGATATTCTTGTTTTTGGATATATAGTTCATTCTAATGGTGATATTTATAAATTAAATAAAATTCAAGATACAATTGGAATTAAGATTGGCAATATCGAAGATGAAGAGTATTGTAATATTCAAAAAACGATTAGAAATGAATTTCTGAAAGTCGAAATTCTGAATGTAACAGCAGATACTATGAGATTTGTAGAATATAAATCAGACAAATCTGCATTAACTCAAAGAGCATTTTGGAATAGTAAATTTAGAACTGAAACTAATGGTGGCTTTTTTGATGTATTTGATAGATTAAATTCACAAATAAAAACTGAAGATTAATAACTTTATACTATAAATTTTTAACTATAATTTTTTAACTATAATTTTCTAAAAGGTAAAAGCATATAAATGAAAGTACTTATCGTTGATGATAATATCGATTTCTGCTCAACATTAGCAGATATAATTAATGATTTTGGTTATAAAACAGAGATGTTATATAACCCAGCAGATGCTATGCGATATTTGGATAAGTATAATCAAGAAATAGGTATTTTACTTTTGGATATTGAGTTTGGATTGGGAATTAGTCTGAATGGATTAGATGTACTCGAATACTGCCGAAAAAAGTACCCAACTTTGCCTGTAGTGATGATTTCAGGCAAGGGTTCGATTGAAACTGCTGTAAAAGCAACCAAACTTGGTGCAATTAATTTCATTGAAAAGAGTTTGGTAACAAAAGAGAAAATCAAAAATGTTTTAGAAAGTGCCATTACTAATAACGACAAAAATGTAAATAAAGATTTACTTAAATTTTTACAACAAAATGGTATTATTGGAAGTAGTAAAGAAGTTTTGGAACTTGGAGACAAAATTATCAAATTCGGTAGAACGGATTTGAATATTTTAATTACTGGCGAAACCGGAACTGGCAAAAAGCTTGTAGCTAATGCAATTCATAATATTAGCAAACGCGCCAAACAAACTATGGTAACGGTTGATATTCCTAATATTCCAAGAGAGTTATTTCAAAGTGAATTATTTGGTCATGTGAAAGGTGCATTTTCAGGTGCTACAGATACCAAAAAAGGACTTTTCCAACAAGCAAATAAAAGCACACTTTTTTTAGATGAAATTGGCGATTTATCTTCTGAATTACAAGCGAATTTATTAATTCCAATCGAATCAAAAATAGTGCGTAAAGTTGGCTCAGTCGAACCAGAACTTGTTGACTTACGAATTGTATCAGCAACGGACAAAGACCTACTGAAAGCAATGAGAGAAGACAAATTCCGCGAACAGTTATATCATAGATTACGTGAATGTGAAATTTCTATTCCACCACTTAGAGACCGCAGAGAAGATATACCTGAAATCATTAATTATTATCTTTCTTTGCATAATGATAAATATACAGATTTAAAGACACTTTCGCCATCTTGTTATGATTATTTATTGGGATTGGAATGGAAGGGAAATATTAGAGAATTGGCTGGTGTAGTAAAAGTAGTTTTGCAAACAACTCCATCTGAAATTGTAGAAGTACAAGACTTTAATAAAGTTATTCAAACTGTAATTTATAGCAAATCGGAGGTTCTGATACCAAAAGTAATCGAAACCAAATCAACTAATATTGCTGAAATTACTAATATTGATACAAATACTACATTAAAAGAAGATTTGGCTTTGGTAGATAAAAAGAAAATAGAATCTACTTTGGCAAAATGTAAAGGTAATGTGAGCAAAACTGCTGCAAGTTTGGGAGTTAGTCGCGAAACATTGCATAATAAAATCAGAAAATACGATATAAACATTAAAGATTATAGAGTTAGAGATAATTAATGGTAAATTGTTAGTGGTTAGTGGTTAGT
>JBEICW010000218.1:0-5781 GCA_040383785.1 Ignavibacteria bacterium
GGCTGATTGCTAACTGTGACATCTAAATTTGTATTTAAGATTGTTGCATCCACGCTTGTCACTGGATTACTTACTGTCACTGATTGATCAGCAGGAAAATTGCTTACCTCAACACTCGTAATAGGTTCAGGGAAGTTTGATACCTCAATAGATGTTGGTTGGTTAGACACACTAATTTCAGTAGGAAAATTCGATACTGTCACTTCTGTCACTGGATTACTGATTGTAACAGTTGGCTGATTTGTAACAGATACCTCCACAGTTTCGGCAATACTTACTGCTTGTGTCGTTGGAAAGTTTCCCACGTTTACTGTTCCATCTACGGTTTGTATTTCAGGAAAAGCAAGATTGTTTACATCAACTGTCAATGTTCCATTTGTAATCGTGACATCTTGATTTGTTGGAAAGTTTGATACTTCAACCGTTCCTTCAACTGGTGGAAAATTATCAACTGACACCGTACCTTGAATTGGTATTGGTTCGCCTTCGCTATTCGTTATTTCAACTTGGTTACTAACTTGAACAACAATACCTTCTGCGTTAACTGTCACTGGTGGCATTTCTGTAACTACAACTTGAACATTGCCATCAGCATCTACTTTTGCTAAATTATCCGTTTCTCCATCTTTTAACATCACTTGAACTTTTCTATCGACTGGTTCAGGATAACTTGGAAATTCTGATTCAGGTGTAATTAAGTTACCTTGCTCGTCATAAAACGCCATTGATTATCACACTCCTTATGTTAAATCTCCATCTTGAAATGGGTTTGGAATACTTAATCCGTTTTCTTCTTTAATCTTCATGACTTCTTCCATCACTTTTTCATCAGACCAATCTGGATTTGCCAACCTGATCGATGTTTCAATAGATACCGCTTTTGCTCTACTTAGTGCTTCAATCGTATTGCTTAATTGTGACATATCAGTTGAAGTTGAATCACCAAACTCTACATCAGGTTTTTCTGCTTGGTATCTATTGCCTAAATGAATGTTATCTACTAATTGCATCATATACATTAAATCAATCAATGCTGGCTTCCAATAGCGTGTTTTCTTTTGTTGCATCAAATATGATTTTCTTTCACGAATACTTAATGCTGTACCACTTTCATTTCCACTTATCGCTAAACCAAATGATTGCGGTGAATAACCTGCACTTGAAATAATACGATGTAAAAGCTCCATACACGTTTTCTCGTATTGGTCTGCTCTAATATCAAATTGTTGCATAGTGATACCAACATTAGATGAAGTCAATGGGTCAATGTCAAGTGCTGTGAAAACTTCTCGGTCTAAATCAAACGCAAAATCACCTCTATCAGTTTTTTGTAAAAATGATTCAGGTACAATGATTCTTCCTTTTGCCAATCTTACATCTCTTGCCCAACTTGAATATGTTTCATCTAGTGAATCTAAAAGTCCGTATAAAGTAGCAACGTCAGCTTGACCATAAGGTGAGCCACGATATTTCTTATTTGGTAAAACGTTTGGAATATATCGACATAAAATATCATCAATACCCGTATTGATTTCATCTGCTAATCCACTAGTTTCAGCGATAGATTGTAGGCTTACTCTAAATCCTAGAAAATCTTCATCGCCTTTATATAATCCATATTCAATTTTACCTTTGCTGTGATGTTCAAGTAAACGATATACAACCGTTTCTTTTTTGTATTCTTCTTTTCTTATTTCTTTCCAAAATGTACAACTAATCAATGTTCCCCATTTAAACTCTGGAATTGCTGTGTCAGGTTGTGCGATAGACAACACTGGATAATCAAAATACTCACTATCCCAATTAATCTTTAGGTAAACACCACCAACACCTGCTGATGTTTCAGCGGCTTCAAGTATTTTATTTTCTAAATTTGAATCATTAATCATTTGATCAATTCGTTCTTGCGTTGCTACATTTGTTACCATAAACTTTGGTGCTTCACTAAATAGTAAATCAGCACTAATCCTTGCGATATCACTTGCTATCGGAACATGAAGCGTGATGCGTCTTTCTTCATAAAACTGCTTTGCCCAAAACTTCTGTCTAGGTGCTACGGTTTGATTATAAATGTCACTAAAAAAATCATTAGCAACTGTGCCACTAGGATAAAGCAAACCACTATAAAACTGTGCCAACCTTTCAGCACTTCCACTATACCATGCGTCTGCTTCTGCGATGTCACGATATTCATCAATCATATGTCTTGGTGGAAATGGTATGTTTTGATTTGGTAGCAATTTGAATCACCTCTCATCTTTATTTTATTCTTCTCATTGTTTTCATCCATATATGTTGAACAGATGCGATTGAGTAACGTAAAGCATCAACCACATCATCATTCTGTTTTAATGGTTTATCTTCGCCAAGTTTTTGTGCTCTACTATCCCATGAATAACTTGACATATTTTTTAATAGATGAACACAACTACTGTGAATCCTAAATCTATCTTCAACAATTAAAGATTGTATTAATCCGATTCCATACTTTACATCATTGAACGCTTTTGCTATTCGTTGTATCTTTGCTTGATGACAAGTTACTATAAAAGAAGTAGCGGCTGGATCAATAAAGATGTTTTCAATAGGAAGATTATTTCTTGCTATAAAATCTTTCAAATCATCAGCATATTGTGATGGTGACTTTTGCCTACTTGTTTCTCTGCCACTATGTCTATATTCGTCTATCACATAACATTTATCATCTATTCCTAATCCTACTAAAACAAAACAAGTTGAGTTTTGATTACCATAGTCAACACCTATCCAATATCTACGCATTTGTGGCAATATATTAACAACCATTTTTGATTGATCAAACGCATCATAAATGATTCCATCTGCCATTGCCCATTCACCGTTAATATATCGTTGGTAAAAAACTCCACTAAACATTCGCTTATATTTATCTTTAATCTTTTGTGATAATGATAAATTATCATCTAATGTAAACTTTAATCGCAAGATTTGTTTTTCTTTTGCTTTATCTATAAAGTCAGTTTTCAAGTAATGATATGGCGATTCAGGGTTACAGTTCATCCATACTTTACTTCCTTCTACTGAACATCGACCAATTGCTTGATTAATAAATGATTGTGGAAGTAATGCGGCTTCATCTAATAAACAACCTGCTGAACTTAATCCTTGTAAAACATCTTGGCTTGCTTCTGTACTTGCACCAAATAGATAATACGTATTTGTTCCTACTTTAATGTGTGGATTTTCACTTCGCTTATATTCATAATTTAATCCTTGTGATGCTAGAATTTGAAAAAATGGTTCAATGACATTTCGCTTTAATGCTCCCATACTTCTTCCTGCTATAATAAAGTTTTGATGTTGAAATGTATGAACACTCCAAACAATAAAAGAAAATATCATTGCGATTGTTTTACCTGATCGAATACTTCCATCGCAAATAACTGTATCATAATCTTTAAATGGACTACTATCATGCCACCAAGAAAGTAGTTTCTTTTGCTTTTTAGAAAAAGGTTGAAATTCAAATGGTTTTATTTTATTCTTCTTCATCGTCATCAGTCCAAACATTTGTTGCTGATATAGCGTCAACAACTTTACTAACATCTACATTATCTTCTTGATGTCGTTGTGATAGTATCTGTGCTTTTTGTGCAATCATTTTTGTTTTAGAATTTTGTAATCTTGTGATTTGTTCTTCTAATTTACTTATCATATTTAAGTTGTTTTCTCTTATTGTTTTCTTTTCACTTGATTGTCTTGTTCCATTTTGTGTTACTGTATCTTCTATTGTTGTTACTGTAAATTCATCTTCTTGTAATTTATTTAACCGATCAAGCATTCTTTTTTCCCTAATTGTAGCAATAGCGATTTGATATTCTAATTCAGTCAATGTATCTTTTTCTACTTTATCTATCATTTCTAATTCTTCAGTCGTTAAATTAGAAAACATCATAGATATATAAGCACCATGTTTCATTGCATTCTTATTTCCCTTTGGAGCACCAGTTGACATACCACCATGAAATTTACATCTACCATTTGCATAAGTATTCATACTTTTGCATAATTCACCGTTTTTCTTTTTTGCTCCACATGGTTTTTTTTCATTCGGATGTCCTTTATTCCTACTCATTATATCACCTTCCTATGAGTTGTATTGTATATTTATACATCATTTTGTATATTTATACATTGATATTTATTGCTCGTCAATCAATTTATTCAAATACCATCTTGCTTTTTCTAAATCTTCCAACCCATTTTTGTATTGATACCTTGATGTATATTTATACACATTTCCTAATAAATATCCATGAAATTGTTCTTTGCTCATTTTTGCTTTCATAAAATCAATTGTTTCTATTCCACCTTGTTTATAGTGATTAGGATTGATTTTATCATTTACTTTATACAAATACTCGTTTAATCCATCTGTCATATTTATTCACCCATAGTGTCCAAATTTCCATTGCTTATATAACCTAAATAAAAAAAAGATGATTGTGCATACTCGATCACAATCACTAAAATGATAATAAATAAAATAATTATATGCGTTTATCACGCTTTTTATCTTCTTTGCTATCTTTTTTCTTTTGCTTTTTATTTCTTCGTTGTTCTTTTTTATCATCGTAGTCATATTCTTGTTGCTCTTGTTTTAGTTTTTTGATTTCGTCATCGTTAAATTTGGGACTCATACTTTATCACATTTCCTATTTCTTTTTTGGTTTTTTCTTTCCATATTTTTCTGCTGATTCTTTAGCAATCGCATATGCTTGTTTTGGCGGATATCCTTCTTTAATCAGTTTTTGTGTATTTGCTTTTACAACATCATCACTTTTGCCTTTTTTAATTGGCATTGATAATCATCCTCCTAAAAATAAAAGCCACCGTTTAGGTGGCTTCATGATTAAAACTTAATGTTTCGTTTTTTGCATTCTTCTTCAAATGATTTATCAATCCACTGCTTAAATTCTTCTTCGTTTTCTTTAAACCAAACAATTACATCTAACGCTTTTTGTCTTTCACGTTCTGCTCGTCTTTCACGAAGCATATCATACTCATAATCTGGACATCTTTCCATTTTGACAACCACCTTTTTTCTTTTATTATATCAAAAATAAATGTGGTTGTAAATGGTTTTATTCAATAATGCAACCTTCGCTTTGTAATTGTTGTAGTAAATTTTGAAAGTTGTATTCAAATATTAAATCACGCATAATTGTGTCTGACATACTTTCATCTACTTCCATTTCTTTTAGCAAACGCTTAAATTGATTTTTGAAAGCCTTGATTGTGACAATGTGAAAATAAACATCTGTTGAATAATTAATGTCTGGCTTTTTCTTAACATAACTGATTTTATAATTTGTTACGTTGTATTCGTTAACTTCTCCGAACAACTCAATTTGTCCATCGTTCTTTTTTGAAGCAAGTTGTATTGTTTCTTCAACTGCGTTTTCTAATTCATCATAATTAAATCTCAACATAATTTCACCTTCATAATAAATAAGCCACCGATTAGGTGGCTTTGTGATTAAATTTGTTTTACGTTTGGATCTGTACTCTTGAATGATTTTATTTCACCGTTCATGATTTCGTAATGTTCTTCTAAATCCGTTCCAACTGATGTTGCTTCTTCACAATAATTAGCGTCAAGCATAAACACTAAGTTCGAAAACATTTTACTGATGTTTTTAACTCCTGTGATTGGTGGACACCAAGCACAATAAAACGACATCAATGTTGTCCATTCTTGAAAGTGTCTAAAATTATCACAATCAACTTCGTGTGTTCCCC
>JBEICW010000219.1:0-5770 GCA_040383785.1 Ignavibacteria bacterium
ATATAATACTAATAATGTTGAATATCATATTTTGAAAGATATAAATATTGATATTCAAGAAAATGAATTTGTATCGATTATTGGTCCTTCTGGGGCAGGTAAAAGTACTCTTTTATATATGATTGGCACTTTGGATATTCCTTCAAGTGGTGAAATACTTTATTTTAATCAAAAATCAACTTTAAATTTAGAGAAATTGAAGCAAAAAGACTTGAATAATTTTAGGAATAAAAATTTAGGTTTTATTTTTCAATTTCATCATTTATTGCCTGAGTTTAGTGTGTTCGAAAATATTATGATGCCGGTATATTTGGGTAATGAAAACCTAAAAGAGGCTGAACAACGAGCAATATCTCTTATGGAATATGCTGGTATAATTGAACTTAAAGACAAAATGCCGAGCCAAATATCGGGTGGGGAACAGCAAAGAGTTGCGATTATTAGAGCATTAATTAATAAACCAGATTTGATTTTAGCAGATGAGCCGACTGGGAATTTAGACTCTGAAAATAGCAAAATAATACTAAATCTGCTCAAAAAAATCCAAAAAGATTTTAATGTTACAATAATAGTTGCCACACATAGTGACTATATTGCCAATGCCTCTGATAGAATTATCAAAATCGCTGATGGAAGAGTGGTGTAGTTAATGTTAATTTATTCTTTTGATTTTAAAGAAAAAGAATGGATCACGATTTATGGACTCAAGAACTTGAAATTCTAAAATTCCATCATTATGAAATAAACATTTGAATGTGTCTTCTGTAAATACTTCTTTAGTATTGCCAAATTTGTCAGTTACAATTGATGGAAAGTTGTTTTCGACTATTATACAAGCATTATTATTTTTGGAAGTTGTTTGATACTTCATTATTTGACTATTTTCACCATTAGTAACTAAGATTTCGCTGTTTTTAAATAACACAAGAGTATTAGAATCTACCTTGCCTGACCCAAAACATCCAGTGAAATTTTCTACTAATCTCCACTTCCCTTGTAGTTTAGCATCTAATTCCTGCTCTGGCGATAAATTATCACACCCAATTATTGAAATAAAAAGCAATAAAGATATAAGTAGTGTTTTCATAAGTATAGATTAAAATAATATTTAAAAATTATATTTCTAAATCTCGTTTTTAATTTAGAATTATTTTAATATATTGTGAAATTTTCATTCTTCCCCCACCCACGCTCTTACTTTCTCTATTCTTAATAATTGATTATATAGCAATATAAATGATAATCCTACTACACTGCCGAGTGCCATACCACCTAATATATCTAATGGATAATGGACACCTATAAAAATGCGTGAAATGGCAACTAAGAATGCACAGGTGTAGAAATAGTACCACTTATTGCGGAAGAAGTAGGTTAAGATGATTGCCGCTCCAAAGTTGTTGGTTGCGTGGTTTGATGGGAAAGATTTGCCCTGCCCACAAGGCACGAGCAAATTTATGTCTTGTAATTCCCAGCAAGGTCGTAACCGTTGAAAATGCTCCTTGAGTAAGCCACCAATTTGGTCGCTGACCCCAGCCGTTAATAGCAATAAAATAATTATGACCAAGCCACGTATTCTATATTTGTATATCAAAAAGATAAATCCTAGAAGATAAATTGGAGCCCAGTGCTTCAATTCTGTAACTAATGGCATTAAAAAGTCAAAAAATGGGTTAGCCAAGCCAACATTTATGAAGTAAAATAGGGAAGTGTCTAATTCTTTTAATAGTTTTAACATTTTTTAGTTTATTTCAAAAATTAATTCAACAAAAGTAAATTTTCTATAATATAATTTAATAATTAATAATTTATTTTAAACAAAAATGTGCAAAATATAAGATAAAAATATAGAATTGAAGATATAAAGTAACAATAAAATTGAGTTCTTAATTCAAAATTGTTGTGTTGAAAACTTATTTGTTAGCAAAATCGATAAAAAAATAATCAAAAAACAAAACAAATCTTTGGAAAATTAGACTACGTTTGACTATTGACAAATTGACATTTCAAAGAAAAATTTTAAATTTATTTCAAATAAAAATGTGCATTATTTTTTCTTTTTTATTTAAAAATTAAGTGTTTATTTGCATACATTAATATTACAATTTTATACTTTATTTATTTTGCCATTCTATCCCTTAAAGTGAATTTATAGCAAAATAATGGCGAATAATAGCCAGATAGTTGGTGTTTTCAGTTAAAATTGCGTTAAAGAATTGTGAGCAAATTTTGAGGTTTTTTGGGTTTTGAAAATTTGGTTTAGGGTAGGCACTGGCGGCTCGCCAGTGCAAGAGAAGAAACCCCATCCCAACCTTCCCCATAGAATAGGGAAGGAGAAAGAGGAAGAAAAGACGTTCTGATTTAGAAATTTTGTCTCGGATAAAAGGTTCTTGTGACCCCACCCACGACCCCGCCCGTAGGGCAGGGAGAAAAGTGAGGAAAAGAAAAAAAAAATTGAAAAAATAAACTAATACATTTAATATTTTATTATAAGTGGTATCTCTATGAAAATTAATAGACGATTTACACAAGAGGGCAAAGCCCCTTACGAACTTTTCAATTATACATTCAGAACTTCGGCTATCAAAAATACTGATGGCTCTAAAGTTTTTGAAATGAATAATGTGGAAGTTCCTACATTTTGGTCGCAAGTGGCGACTGACATATTGGCTCAAAAATATTTCCGTAAAACTGGCGTGCCTCAATTTGATGAAAAAGGCAATGCTATTATGGATGAAAATGGTAAGCAAGTTTTGGGCTCAGAAAACTCAATCAGACAAGTGGCTCATAGATTAGCTGGCACTTGGAGACATTGGGGCGAAACTCATAATTACTTTGATAGCGAAAAAGATGCTCAAGTATTTTATGATGAGTTGGTTTATATGCTAATTAATCAAATGGCTGCACCAAACTCGCCGCAATGGTTTAATACTGGCTTGGCTTGGGCTTATGGAATTACAGGTTCGGAACAAGGACACTATTTTGTGGACCCAGCTAATGGCGAATTATCTAAATCAAGCGATTCATATACTCGTCCTCAACCACACGCTTGTTTTATCCAATCTATCAAAGATGATATGCTAAGCGAAGGTGGGATTTTTGACCTTGCAACACGCGAAGCAAGAATTTTTAAATTTGGTAGCGGAACGGGCTCTAACTTCTCACAATTGAGAGGTTTGGGTGAGAAATTATCAGGTGGCGGAATTTCATCTGGTATGATGAGTTTCTTGAAAATATTTGATAGAGCTGCTGGTGCTATCAAATCTGGTGGAACTACTCGCCGTGCTGCGAAAATGGTTATCGTTGATATTGACCACCCAGATATTGAAGAATTTATCCAATGGAAAGCAAAAGAAGAAGAAAAAGTTGCGGCATTGGTGGCTGGTTCTAAAATTAATGTAACATTCTTGCAAGCAATTTTGGAAGAGTCGGTTAATGACTCAAGCAGAAAAACTAACAAAAAATTAGACAAATTAATCAAAAATGCTGTTCATAGAGGCGTGCCTTTAAATTATATCGATAGAACAATCGAATTAGTTAAACAAGGATTTACTAATTTAGATTTTGATACTTATAATACTCATTACGAAGGAGAGGCATATATTACTGTAAGTGGTCAAAATTCAAATAACTCGGTTAGGGTTACAAATGAATTTATGCGTGCAGTAGAAAATGACGAAATGTGGGATTTGAAATGGAGAACAAATGGCAAAGTTTCAAAATCTGTAAGAGCTAAAGATCTTTGGGCAAAAATCAATATGAGTGCATGGAAATCTGCTGACCCGGGTTTGCAGTTTGATACAACAATCAACGAATGGCACACATGCCCAGAAAGTGGTAGAATTAATGCATCTAATCCATGCTCGGAATATATGTTCTTAGATGATACTGCGTGTAATTTGGCATCTATCAATCTAATGAAATTCTATGACGAAGAAAGCGAAGTATTTTTAGTTAATGACTACAAACACGCTATCAGAGTTTGGACTATGGTGCTTGAGATTTCGGTATTAATGGCACAATTCCCATCTAAACCAATGGCTCAATTAAGTTATGAATTTAGAACTTTGGGACTTGGTTATGCTAATCTTGGAACATTGCTAATGGTTCAAGGTATTCCTTATGATTCTCCTGAAGCATTGGCTATTACTGGTGCTTTGACTTCGATATTAACTGGTCAATCTTACGAAACTTCGGCAGAAATGGCGAAAGAACTAGGCGCTTTCCCTGGTTACAAAAAGAATGCAGACTCTATGCTTCGCGTAATGAGAAACCATAGAAGAGCATCATATAACGCAGAACACGCTGAATATGAAAACTTAACTATCAGACCAATGGGAATTAACCCTAAATATTGCCCAGAGAGTTTATTATTCTCTGCAAGAGAAGTTTGGGATAATGCAGTTGAATTAGGCAGCAAATACGGCTTTAGAAACGCACAAACTACTGTAATTGCACCAACTGGAACTATTGGGTTGATTATGGATTGTGATACAACTGGTATCGAGCCAGATTTCGCAATTATCAAATACAAAAAACTTTCTGGTGGTGGATATTTCAAAATTGTAAATCAATCAGTTAGAAAAGCATTAGTTAGATTAGGATATTCAGACAAAAATATTGAAGATATTGAGAAATATTGCAAAGGACACGGAACGCTTATCGGTTGTCCGCATATCAACAAATCTTCATTAAAAGAAAGAGGATTTACAGATGCAAAAATAGAGTTAATCGAAAAACAACTTGATGATGTATTTGATATTAAATTTGCGTTCAATAAATGGGCATTGGGCGAGGATTTCTTAAAATCTATCGGCATAACTGATGCTCAAATTAATGACGCTAATTTTGACTTATTGACTGGATTGGGCTTCACAGCTGCTCAATTAGACGAAGCGAATGACTACGTTTGCGGTACGATGATGATAGAAGGTGCACCGCACTTGAAATTAACTCACTTGCCGGTATTCGATACTGCAAATAAATGCGGTAAAAAAGGTCAAAGATATATTCCATATATGGCTCACGTTAGAATTATGGCGGCGGCTCAGCCGTTTATTTCTGGTGCAATCTCTAAAACTGTAAATATGCCAGCAGAGGCAACAGTTTCGGAAATTGGCGAAGTATATATGAAATCTTGGAAAATGATGGTAAAAGCAATTGCTTTATATCGTGATGGCTCTAAATTATCACAACCTCTAAACTCTGTGAATTATGCAGATTTAGATGAAATGATTTTATTGGGTGACGAAGAAGCATTTGATGAAACTGTTGGTCAAAAAGAAATTCAAGAACATATCGAAAAGAAAATACAAAAACCATCACGTCAAAAATTACCTAAAAAACGTTCTGGATTTATCCGTGAGGCGTCTGTTGCTGGACATAAGGTATTCTTGAGAACTGGCGAATACGAAGATGGCTCTTTGGGTGAGATATTTATCGATATGTACAAAGAGGGTGCGGCATTTAGAGGTTTGCTAAATAGCTTTGCGATTTTGGCATCTAAAGCACTTCAATATGGCGTTCCACTTGAGGAATTGGTTGATACATTTACATTTACACGTTTCGAGCCGGCTGGCTATGTAGATGGACACGAGGCAATCAAAAACTCTACTTCAATTTTGGATTACGTTTTCCGTTCATTGGGTTATGATTATTTGAATAGAACTGATTTTGTTCATATCACTGCAGTAGATGAAGTGAAAAATAGCGAATCGAAAGAAAATCAAAATGGTCAACCAACAAATAAATTGATTGAAATTAACGCAAC
>JBEICW010000220.1:0-5761 GCA_040383785.1 Ignavibacteria bacterium
TAATTACTAATAATAAAACAAAATTACGATATTTAATCTTAATTAACTAATTTTAATCATATAAAAAAATAAAATAAATAAATTGTAAACCTTTTCAATACAACAATAATGAATATAAATTTAAAAATTGCAGATGCCATAAATGATAGCATAAATACTAAAAAACTACTTTTGGAAACTCAAGCCAAAAAAATTGAAGAGATTGGAATATTGATAGCAAAACAAGTAAAATTGGGTAACAAAGTTCTATTTTGTGGAAATGGTGGAAGTGCAGCCGATAGTCAGCATTTGGCAGCCGAATTAGTAGTTAGATTAAGAAGCCATTATAATCGTCCCGCAATTCCAGGTTTGGCTCTAACGGTAGATACGTCTATTTTAACTGCTGGAGGAAATGATATTGGATTTGACAATATTTTTGCCAGAGGTGTAGAGGCATTTGGTCAGAAAGGTGATGTTTTGATCGGAATTTCTACAAGTGGCAAATCTGAAAATGTAATAAGAGCAGTGAATTTAGCAAACGAAAAAGGCCTAGTTACGGTTGGGTTACTTGGAGGTGATGGCGGCAAATTAAATGAATATTGCAACCATTCTGTAATAGTTCCAAGTAATGTTACAGCAAGAATTCAGGAAAGCCATATCTTAATTGGTCATATATGGTGTGAAATTATTGAAGAATTTTGTTATCCAATGGATTAAAGAATCTAAATTTTCAATTTTACAAAGAATGTTTCCATAGAAAATTGAAAAATTTAATATTTTTTTTTGAGAAAATAATTTTTTTTCTTGCAATATATAAATTTTTCTCTTAGATTTGTATTCTATTTTAAATCGTTATTTAAAAACTTAGTTTTAAGTTAACTTTTTATTGAATTTGCCACTTTAGCTCAGTTGGCCAGAGCAGCTGATTTGTAATCAGCCGGTCGGGGGTTCAAATCCCTCAAGTGGCTCTCTTAGGTACATAACTAATTAAAAATGTAATCCTAAAATTTTTCTTAAATTAAAAATCAAATATTTCTATTCAAATATTTCTATTTTATGCCACTTTAGCTCAGTTGGCCAGAGCAGCTGATTTGTAATCAGCCGGTCGGGGGTTCAAATCCCTCAAGTGGCTCTCAAAAATCTCTAATGAGAAAATATCAAAGGTTTAGATTCATTTCTAAACCTTTTTTTATGTAATAATTTTGTATTTCTTACGTCTAATAATATTGTTTTATACCTTGATTAATAATATCTTAGGATTAACTTGATTAATAATTGATTTCTTCAACAAAGAAATGATAAACTTATTATAACACAAAATTACCTTTACCCTTTCCCACGAATACAAAACCAAGTGTTCGGAAATTCTTTGAAGAAACCCCTATCTAAATAACAATGCTTTTCATTTTATCCTCAGATTCGGGTAAAACCTAAAAAAAATAAACATGAAAAATCGTGAAATATCGTGAAGTTTTTGAAGAAAAAACGCAAAAATATTACAATTAGTGCAAAATCCTAAATAGTGAACTTTGTGTCTTCTTACCTTGTGTCCTTTGTGTTTAAATTCTTTAGTACTTTGAATAATGAACATACAAGTGTGCATTTTCTACTAAAATTATTTTTTTTTCTTTCTTTGTAACTTTTGTTTAACTTCTCGCATTATTATTTCAGACGGGTGATAGAATAAACAAAAAAATTGAAATATAGAAGTTCCCAAATAAAAAGAAAAATAAATCTTAAATTCAATTAAACCTTTTTATAATACACTTTGTCTAATGATTAACTGCAGTTGTATTCTCTCTTTTTTATGTTCTTTTTATTATTTTGAAAATATTAATAACCAATTTATATGTGTTAAATCACAAGGAGTCCTAAATGAAATACTCAATGAAATTCTCAAGCAAAATCGTAGCTTTATTAGCTTTTGTAATCTTAGGGTTTTCTGTTCAGTCTTGTCAAAAAGATGATGTTTTATCTCCATCTGACGAATTAGCTTATGCTATCGCTACACCAGATGAATTAGTAGAAGTAGAAGTTACTGACGGAACAGTAGATACAGACCCAATTTTGGCAATCACATCAGCAAATGGTGATATTGAACGCAGACAAGACAGAAAAGGTGCTTGCAAACCAAGAGGACATAAAAACCCAATTAAATTTGAAGGTGCTTTTAGACAATTAGGCTTATCTGATGACCAAAAAAATGCAATCAAAGCTTTATTAAAATCACATAAAGATTGTTTAGTGTCTGCAAGAGAAGCGTTCTTGGCTGCAAACGAAGAAGCATTAGCAGCGGCAAAAACTGCAAGACAAGCAATTGTTGCAGAAGTTAAAGCAGGGACTATAACAAGAGACGAAGCAAAAGAAGCAATAAAAGCAGTAAACCAAACTTTACGTGAATCAATTGAAGCAAATGGCTCAAGAGAAGAAACAAAAGCAGCGTTGCAAGCATGTTTCGATTCATTTGATGCAAGTATCGAAGCAATTTTAACTCCAGATCAATTAGCAAAATGGAATGCATTTAAAGCTAATAGACCCAAAAGAATGTAATTAATAATTTATTTAAGTAATTAAGTTGGAAAATATTCTAACTACTCCCAATAAGAGGTAAGTCATTTATGATTGCCTCTTTTTTTTATTTTTTTTATTCTCTTTTGTGTATTAACTGTCGAAATTTTAGCAGTTTTCACTTTTTTTTATTGATTTTAGATTTGTTGCGTCTATAGTTTAATTGTTTGGTTAATATTACCAAATTTATTGATATTTTTGTAAATAAAATCTAATCATAATAATAAATATATATTTAAATAAATGGCAAAAAATAAATCAAATTTAGTTTATTGTTCTTTTTGTGGTAGAACTTCTCAAGAGGTAAGCACACTTATTGAAGGAGTTGACCAAACTTTTATCTGTAATCATTGTATTACAAACTCAATGGAATTACTTAAAAGTAGTGCTGATGTAAAAGTTGGAAATGTAAATTTACTTAAACCATCTGAAATCAAAGCTAAATTAGATGAATATGTAATTGACCAAGAAAAAGCGAAAAAAATATTATCAGTAGCAGTTTATAATCATTATAAAAGAATTCAAAGTCTTAGCGAAAGTAATAATGATGTTGAAATTGAAAAAAGTAATATTTTGCTATTGGGACCAACTGGAACGGGAAAAACTTTACTTGCTAAAACATTAGCAAGAATTCTGAATGTGCCTTTTGCAATTGCTGATGCAACTACAATTACTGAATCTGGCTATGTGGGTGATGATGTAGAAACTATTTTGCTACAATTATTACAAAATGCAGATTACAATCCAGAAAAAGCTGAAAAAGGCATAATTTATATTGATGAAATAGATAAAATTGGTAGAAAAAGTGATTCAAGTAGTATTACAAGAGATGTATCTGGTGAAGGAGTGCAGCAGGCATTGCTCAAAATATTAGAAGGTACACGCGCCGGAGTTCCACCAAAGGGAGGCAGAAAACATCCTGAACAATCTTTGATTTATATCGATACAAAAAACATATTATTTATTTGTGGTGGTGCATTCGAAGGATTAGAGAAAATTATAGCTCAAAGAATGAAAAAAAATACAATTGGATTTACTGCCGAAAGTACAGATAATATTGATGTTAGTTTGGATTTGATGAAAAGTGCTGAGCCAGACGATTTGATGAAATTTGGATTTATTCCAGAACTAATTGGACGTTTACCGGTAATTGCTGCTTTAGAACCACTTAGTGATGAAGCACTTTTAAACATTTTGACTAAACCTAAAAATGCTTTAGTAAAACAATACCAAAAATTAGTTGGAATGGAAAATGTGGAATTGGAATTTACTGAAGATGCTTTGAAAGCAGTAGTAGAAAAAGCAAAAGAGAGAAAAACTGGTGCAAGGGGTTTGCGTGCAATCACAGAAGATGTAATGTTAGACATAATGTACGTTTTGCCAGAAATTGAAAATCTACAAAAATGCGTTATTGACGAAAATACAATCAATACAAAAGCTGAACCGCAATATATTTTAAATGCTTAAATATATTTAACATTATAAATGCAAAACAAATATTACATATTTGCAATTTTAGGAATAATAATCATAACAACTATGAGTATAATAAATTCAAATAAAGCCCATGTAATTGGTAAAGTTACTTGGGAGCAATGGGTAGAATTTTCGGGTTGGAGTATAGATGTAAATCTAAAAGGTGATGATTCTTATGATTTTGATAAAAATATTGTTAAAGAGCTTAATAAGATTTTAGCACTTGATAAGAGTTATAGTTTTGTATTATTTAGTGGCTCTTGGTGTGGCGATTCACGTATTGAAATGCCAAATATTGTTGATTTGATTAATCATTTGGAATTAAATGATAGTCAATTTGAGATAATTGGAGTTAGCCGCGATAAAATAGAACCACGCCAGTATATTCAGAAATATGGAATGGAATATGTACCAACTTTGATTATTTTGCATAATAGTAAAGAAATTGGTCGTTTAATAGAAAGTACTGAGAAAACTTGGGAAGAAGATATTTTAGATATAATACAAAAACATCAATAATTTTAAAACTTATTAAAAACTTATTAATAAAAACTTACTAAATTTAATTTGAAAAAACTACTTTTAATCATTGCCTTTATAATTACTTTTCTTGGAATTAGCACTTTTGTTTCAATTTATTATCTTACTCAAACTGGTAATAATATAGATGAAGTTGAAGTTTATATTCCAGAAAATTCTACGATTTCAACATCAATTAATAAGTTAAACGAGCTTGATTTTTTAAAACCAAAACTATTTTTTAAAGTTTTTATCAAAGCTTACTCTAAATATTCTAATTCATATATTTATGCTGGACTTTATAAAATCAAACCAAATCAAACCAATTTAGAAGTAATAAAAATGCTTTTTAATGGTGGATATGATTTGACTGTAAAGGTTACTATCCCAGAGGGGTCATTATATTCTGAGTTTGAAAAAGCAATATTTAAAGAAGTGGAAGTTGATACTATGGCTTTTAGAAGTTTAATCAAATCCGATAGTATAAAAGCGATTTTGGGAGTACCAAATGGTAGAAATATCGAAGGGTATCTATTACCAGAAACATACTTTTTATACAAATATTCATCACCTCAATATTTAGTAAATAAATTAGTAACTGAACAAACTAAATTCTGGCAATCTTTGAATTTTGATGGAACTACTAATAAAACAATTGAACTTAATGGAATGAACTTTGATAAAAATGAATTAATTACATTAGCATCAATAGTTCAAGCCGAAACGCCATTAATTAGCGAAGCTCCAATTGTGGCTGGATTATATCTAAATAGACTAAAAATTGGAATGCTTTTGCAATCTGATCCAACGGTACAATTTGCATCAGGCAATAAGTCAAGAGTATTATACAAAGATTTAGAAGTAAATTCGAGATATAATACTTATAAATACACTGGCTTACCCCCAGGTCCGATTAATTCCCCTGGGAAAAAAGTAATTGAGGCAGTCATTAATTACGAAAAGAACAATTACTACTATATGGTTGCTTATGGAGACGGTAGTGGCAAACATAGATTTGCTACAAACCTAAATGAACATAACCGTAATGTGTCATTATATCGTAGAACACGTAAAGCATCTTAAATTTCAATTTATCATCATAATATTGGATAGAATAGTCAAAAGTAATACTCTAATATCATTTTCAAATAATAAAAAATATTTAGACTAGTAAAGTGATTTTGTAAATATTTTGTAAATTATAATTTTTAATACAACA
>JBEICW010000221.1:0-5713 GCA_040383785.1 Ignavibacteria bacterium
GCTTGTTTTTTATTTTGTAGAGACGTAACACGTTACGTCTTTTTTTTATTGCTCAACGCATTTGAAGAGAAGAAAGACGTTGCGTGCAACGTCTCTACGAAGGTAAACTCACATAGGGTCAAGACCCAATGCTACCGAATATAAATCAACCGTATGGTTAACCATACGGTTGATGAAAATAATTCTTCTAATTAACTACCACTTTCACGGTTTTGGTATTATTGCCGTGCTGGATTTTGATTAAGTATGTGCCGGATGGAACGCCTGTGCAATTCCATTTGATATTGCCACTCCACTCGTTTAATTTTTCTAAGCTCAAGTTTTCTTTGCCTGAAACTTTGTTTCCTGTGATGTCATATACTGCGATTTCTGAATTATCTATATCTATCCTGCTATCCCAATAAAACTTCGCTGTTACTTCACTTCGTGTAGGATTTGGGTAAGGTGGCATTGTGTAGAGATAGTTCACTTCTTCGATTTGGTTTTCTGTATTTTCGATACTTGTTGGGTCGCCAACCATTTCGATGCCATTTATCCAGTAAACATTATCTTCGTTTCTGTCGTCTTCGTAGCGTGCAAAAATAGTCTTATCAAAAATCTGAAATTTCTTATTAACTCTACCATTATTTGGATAGTTAAAAGTTTCCCACTTGATATTTTCATCAAAAATATTGCTACTCACCATCAAAGTATTGTAGAAACTAAGATAAAACTTTTCTTTTGCTGCATCAAATCCTATATAATCCCAAGTATCAATTTCATCTTGAGTTAGCTCCTTTTCAAATACATTATAAACTTTTCTATCTTCAACATCAATTACATCGAGATTAAATTGGCTAGTTACAAAGTCAAAATAAGTATATGCCCAAATCTTTTTACCATTCAGCTCAAGTTCTTTACTTTCTAATAAATACACCGATGTAGGATATTCTTTATATACTTCCCAAGTTTCGCCTTTGTCTAAGGTTGTTTTATAAAGCAACTTATTACTTTGCCGATCAAGAGACAAGACTATATAAGTATTTGTGTCTAATATATCATATCTATGGAATTGCTCATTTACTAGTCCGACTCTAAATATCTTTTTAATGTCTTTTGTAAATACATCTATACAAGAATATTCTGAACCAGCATAGCTAATATTATAAACCCCTTGTAAATAATTACCAAACTTTGCTTTTTGCATTATATAATTTTGGGAATTACCATAATTAGTTATAAAATTTACATTATATCTCTTAAAAGATTTTCCTTGATTATTACTTATAAATAACGCATTTTCATCTTGCACTCTATGATTACTGCCCATGTAAAGCAAGTCGTCTTTTTCATCATAAAATATTGTTTGAAATGTAGCATTTCTGGGATTACCACCATCAAAATATTTATTATTTGTATCTGCTCTATGCACTATACCATTAAATTTATTGTTATTTAATTGAAGACTATATAAATCAGTTCCATAACCATTGCCATTCTCTCTTAAAGTAAGAAATTCTTTGTTCAACTTTATCTTTGATATATTTAAATTTACTTTATTTCTACCTGAACCAAATTGAATTAATTTGCTTTTTTCATTTCCGTTTAAACTTGATATTCCTATGAAATTATTAGAACCGTAAGAAATTAAAATATCGTTATAAATATAAGACTTTGAACGTTTTGGATAATCCACAACAAAATCATTAGATAATGACTTTATTTTTTCGAATCTGAAATTATCTAATTTGTATAATTCCCACCCAAGATACATACAATATAAATTATTATTATATAATTGTCCATAAGTAAAATATGAATTATCTTCAACTAATTTAAAGGTATCTAAAGTTTCATTTGTAATATAAAAGTTAGTTCCTATTTGTAATCCAAAATTATTTTCAGAATATGGATAAAACGATAAATATATAATATAGCTATCATTTTGTAATTTTTCGTTAATTATTATTGTTTTTTCAAGTTCTAATTTATTATTATAAATGTTAATTTTGTTAGTATCAAAAATACTGTATAATTTATCTTTAAATTTAAATATAGGATCTCTTGGAGAATCTTGATAATAATACTTGAAACCACTAAATAACATTGGCTCGTCAACTTTTTTAGTCACCTTTAGTGTGCTATCGATCATATATATATGTGATAATGTTCTAAATACTATGTTCTTATTAAACTCTAAAAATTCATAGAACAACTCTTCATTTTCCTCAATTTCTAAATTTTCTATTTTTACCCATGACAAAGTTAAATCATAACTTACTGCAATTTGCCCATCTTTAGTTATTGCAATAATTTTGTCATTTTGTTTAATCATTTTAACTATGACACCCCTATCAAATGCTTTCTTTGTTTCCCAACTTTCAAATTGATTATTACTTAGCCAATATGTCCCTTCAGAGCCATATACAATTATTGTTGAATCCCATGCAACTGAGCCATAGAAATCAGTAATTATTGGTTTTGCATTAAAATTATTCGTAGAATAAATAAATTGAAAAGATTGAAAAAATAATAACAAGTATAATATTTTTTTCATAAAATTACTCCTAAATGATTTTTTGGTTTTTACAAATATAAAAAAACATTTTTCAAAATTGCATTTTGTTTATAACAGATAATCAAAATTATTTTCGATTTGTTACACTTTTGGCAAAAAAAGTGGGAAAAGTTGTTTTTTTTACTTGATGATGAAAATAATTGAATTTAATCATAAAAAAATAGGCAACCCTTTTGAAATTGCCTATTTAAATAGATTATTTGATTATTACCAAAGTAACTGATTGATTATGGGTAAATTCTTGTTATCATACGTGGAACTGGGATAACCTCGCGGATATGTTTAGCTCCTGTAATCCACTTCACTACTCTTTCTACTCCCATACCAAAACCACTATGAGGCACCGAACCGTATTTTCTCAAATCCAAATACCATTGGAATGCATCTAATGGCAAGTCTTCATGTTCAATTCTTGATTTTAACAATTCGTAATCATCTTCCCTTTGCGAGCCACCGATTAATTCCCCTGCTTTTTCTGGACCTAACATATCCATTGCTCTTACTACTTTTTGATTGTCTGGATTACGTTTCATATAAAATGCTTTTACTTCAGTTGGGTAGTCATATATAAAGCAAGGCTGGTCGTATTGTTCCATAATCGCTTCTTCTTGAACTGTGCCAAAATCTTCTCCCCAAGGGAAAGGTCTAATTTCTACATCTTGACCATCTATTTTTTTGATTAATGGAATATTATTCGCATTCAACCAATCAACTGCTTCAGTATATGAAATTCTTGGGAAATTACCCACGATTTTCTCTAATTTAGTAATATCTCTTTCTAAAGTTGCAAGTTCAGTTTGGCAAGTTTTTAATACAGTTTGAACGATATAAACAGTCATATCTTCAGCTAAATCCATATCGTCATTTAAGTCAAAAAACGCCATTTCTGGTTCTACCATCCAAAACTCTGTTAAGTGTTTACGAGTTTTTGATTGCTCTGCTCTAAATGCAGGACCAAATGTATAAACCTTACCCAATGCCATAGCAGATGCTTCTGCGTATAATTGACCCGATTGAGATAAATATGCTTTACCTAAATCAAAATATTCAGTTTCAAATAAAGTAGATGTACCTTCGCAAGCATTTGGAGTTAAAATTGGCGAATCCATTAATCTAAAGCCATTATTATCCAAAAAGTCTCTGATTGCTTTCATTACTACTGATCGCACTCTCATAATAGAGTGCTGACGTGCAGAACGCAACCAAAGGTGTCTATTCTCCATCAGAAACGCATCGCCGTGTTCTTTTGGTGTAATTGGATAGTCTGTAGTTATTTGATAAACAGAAAGGTCTGTAACATCAATCTCAAAACCACCAGGTGATTTTTCATTTTTTACTACTTTGCCTGTGATTGCTATAGAAGATTCTTGAGTTAAATTTTTTGTATTTTCAAATATTTCTTCAGTTACATTGTCTTTGAATACAACACATTGTGCTAATCCAGAGCCATCTCTTAAAATTATAAATTGTAATTTTCCTTTTCCACGAATATTATAAACCCAACCTCTCAAAGTAACTACTTCATTCTCAAATTGGCTTAAATTTTCAATCGTTTTATATGTTTGATATCTTTTCATATTAAAATTATGTTTGATATTATTAATTAATATTTAATGCAGATTTCTTATTATATTGACATATTATAAGAAAGATTATTGACGCATAAATATTAGAAAAATTTTTTATATATAAAAAATTGGTTTTAATGATAAAATTATCAAAAATTTACACATATTAATATAATTATTATTTAAATAAAAAATCCCAACTATAATTTCAAAACTATGAAAATTATAATTGGGGTTTAACATTCTTATCTTTCTAAAAGTAGAGTAATTCTTATTGCCAATCAACTAATAATGAAAATCTCATTGTATTTGCTAATGGATGATTTGCTTCAACTGTATTGATAAATGAGAAATCGGCTTTAAAAATGTCGTATTTGATACCCAAACCGAAATTGTAGTATTCTCTATTCCCCAAAACAGCAGGCTCTGTAAAATAACCCATTCTTAATGCAATAGCTTTTTCGTACCAATACTCTGCACCTATTGCAAATTCAGCACCTGGATTATCCCATGCTGTTACAAATGATTTTGGTAACGGGTCAGAGCCAGTTCTATCTCTTTTTACCATTAATTTAGAAATGTCATTTGAGATAGTTAATTGATTAAATTCATCTGCATAAACTTCGTAAGCCCAACCAAATCTTAATTTTGTAGGTAATGGGTCAGATTCTCTAACATAAGTGATTTTAGGACCGATATTTTGGATATTTAAACCTAATGACAAATTATCGTCCATATTTACAAAACCTAAGTCTAATTCAACAGGTTTCCATAATACTCCCAAATCAAATGCACCACTTACGCCAGTTCCAGCTGAACCGTCAAGGGCTGTAGTAGGTGTTAAATTTGATTGAATATATCTCAAGCCAAAACCAACACTCAAATCTGGTGCTACTATTGTACCATAAGATAAACCCAATGCAAATTCACTTGATATAAATTTACCTAAAACTTGACCAGTTACATCTGTTCTTGTGAACTCACCTAAGTTCATAAAAACAAAATTAAATGCAACAGTACCATCTAATTCATCAAAATGCTGACCTATTGTACCATAACTGTAATACAAATCTGCATTAAATTGAGGTAACCAAGGCGAAAAAGCAATAGCTACTTGACGGAATGGAACATCAGCATCATCTTTGTATTTATTACCGGAAGCAAAATAGTCCAAAAATCCCAACCCTGCCGGGTTCCAATATACTGCGTTTATGTCGTCTGCCATTGCTGTACCAACTTCTCCCATACCACTTGCTCTGGCGTCTGGAGAGATTAGTAAAAATGGCACTGCCGCTCCACCTGCTTGTGAGTAACTCGTAATTGGCAAAAAAGCCAACGTTGTCATAATTATTAGAAATAATCTATTTTTCAATAACATTAAATTGCCTCCGAAATAGTTTTCTCTACTTGTGTATAATCTACCTATTGTTAAAAATAGATAAGTTTATTACAATAATTGATTTATAAATTTAGTTAAATATAAATTGTAGAGAAGTATCTATAATCTTGCCTAATTTGTGATAAAAGTTATTTTTTTTTATTTTTAGGTAATAAATCACATTTTACGTTTATAATTTTTAAAGTCTTA
>JBEICW010000222.1:0-5697 GCA_040383785.1 Ignavibacteria bacterium
GATGAAACTATAATTAAATTTAAATCTAATTATTTAACTACTCAAAAAGTAATTTGGTTCCATTCTGCTTCGATGGGAGAGTTTGAGCAAGCAAAACCAGTTATTGAACTATTAAAATTAAATCCCAAAACAAAAGATTGTGTTATAATTGTAACATTCTTCTCACCATCGGGTTATGAAAACCAAAAAAATTATAAATATGCTGATTATATTTTATACATTCCTTTTGACTTAATTAAAAATGTAAATGATTTTATCAGTACATTTATGCCTAATGTAGCTATATTTATCAGATATGATATTTGGTTTAATTTTTTAACATTATTAAATCAAAAGCAGATCCCAACTTTATTAATATCAGCAACTTTTAGTAATTCCTTTAATAAAAAAATAAGTAAATTATTACAAAGTGAAAAAAAACAAAAATCAATTTTTGATTTAAAGCTGAATTTTTACCGAGAAATATTAAGTAAAATTGATTACATATTTTGTGCTACCGATGAAGATTTTAAGAGGTTTGAGTATTTGAATTTAAGGAGTAATATATTAAAATCTGGAGATACGAGAATAGATAGGATTTTAAATGTTGTGGAGCTAAATAAACAAAAAAGTATAATCAATAAAAAGATATTTAATAATAGAAAAGTTATTATTGTCGGTAGTAGTTGGATAGAAGAAGAAAAATTACTTTCAGAAATTAAAGTAAGTTTGATAAATTATCAATTAATTATAGTCCCTCACGAACCGACGATTGAGCATATTGCCAGAGCAAATGAGTTGTTTGATAAAGTAATTTTGTTTAGTGAATTAGAGTTACAACTGTCATTAGGTAATCTTATTAATTTAGAAAATAAAGTGATTGTAGTTGATAGTATTGGTAAATTATTGAGTTTGTACTCTATTGCAGATGTTGCATTTGTGGGAGGTGGATTTAGAACGGGATTACATTCTGTTTTGGAGCCTGCTGGATTTGGACTACCAATAATCTGCGGACCAAAACTTGAAAAGCAAGTAGATTCTTATAAATTGAAAGAATTGGGTGGATTATTTATTATTAATAATTCAGAGGAACTGTTAGAATTAATTAAGAAACTAAATAATCAAGCTATAATTAAACAAATAGCCAAGATGAACAAAGAATACTTATCGATAAATTCAGGTTTTAGTCAGATAATTTATGATAAAATAACCGAAGTTGTAAATTAATATGATAACGTAATTTAATAAATTTATTGAAATGATTACTAAAAAAATATTTACTTGTTTCGACTTACTACAAAATCTGCAAAATTTAATAATGATTGTTTTGATGGAGAGTTAGGATAATTTGAAATTTTTGATTTAGCTAATTCTGAATATTTTATTGCTTCTTTTTCAGCATATTCCAAACCACCTTTTGATTTTACGAAATCAATAACAAATTTAATTTCTGATTTTGAATTTTTGTTTTTATTTAGTAATTGTGAAATTTTCTTTTTTTCTAAATAATTTGATTTTGTAAATGCATAAATAAGAGGAAGTGTAACTTTCCCTTCTATAATATCGTTTCCAGCTGGTTTACCGATTAATGAAGTGCTTGAAGTATAATCCAAAATATCATCTTTAATTTGAAATGCAATACCAACAAATTCACCATATTCTCTCATATTGTCATGGTCAATATCATTTTGACTTGCACTAATTGCACCGATTTCACAACAAGAAGACATTAAAGAAGCAGTTTTACCTTTTATAATTTCATAATATATATCTTCTGTTATATCAATTTTTTTGCCCTTTGCAATTCCTAATAACTCACCTTCACTCATTCTTTTAACAGCGGTAGATGTTACTTTCAAAAATTGGAATTCATTTTGTTCCACAGCAATCAAAAGACCTTTAGAAAGTAAAAAGTCACCTATTAAAACTGATATTTTATTATTCCAAGCAACATTAATAGTTGCAATTCCTCTGCGCTCATTTGCTTGGTCAACAACATCATCATGAATTAAAGTCGCAGTATGTAGCAGTTCTACCATAGTAGCCCCAATGAATGTTCTTAATTGAATTTGACCAATCATTTGAGCTGTTAATAAAACCAAAGCAGGTCTTACTTGTTTTCCTTTTTTCTTTGTTAAGTACCTAATGACCAAATCTAATAATGGTAATTTAGAAAGCATTGTACTTCTAAAGTATTTATTAAATTCAATTAGTTCATTTTCAATTGGTAAAACTATTTTTTTAATATCCATATTGTAGAATTAACACTATATATTGTGTTTTTTAGTCGTTTGTATATTTTTTGTAAGCAAATTGAGAAATAATTATACTGATTTCATATAATATATATATTGGAACAGCAACTATTAATTGATTAAATGGATCTGGGCTTGGAGTTAAAATTGCAGCAATTATTAAAATTACAACTGCTGAATGTCTCCAATATTTTCTCAATAATTGAGGATTTAACATACCAATTCTTGATAAGATAAATGATACCATTGGCATTTCAAAAAATATTCCTGCCGTTAATATCATAAGCATCAAAAAGCTCCAATATTCATTTATATCAATCGTATTTTTAATATTATCATCAGCACCGAATCCTGCTGAAAATGCTAACATTGAAGGTATCATTACAAAATATGCAAAGGATATACCTATCAAAAAGCAAAAACTTGTAAAAAATGTTATTTTCCTTGCCCAACTTTTTTCGTTATTATATAATGCAGGTTCAATGAATTTCCAAATTTGAAAAAGTATAACAGGGAATGCAATCACAAAACCACTCAATACAATAACTTTAAAATAAAGCATTGGCTTACCAAATACCTTTAAATTTTGAAGTTCTAATCCAGATTGTTTTGCAGGTAGCAATAACACATAATTCATAATTGGGTCAATAAAATATGCAGCAACAAAACAACCTAAAATTAAAGCAATAAATCCATAAATTATACGATTACGTAACTCTTCTAAATGGTCCCAAAATCCCATTTCAGGTTCATTTTTTTTTTCAACATCATCAACTTTTGGTGCTATATTTTGTTCAGTATTATTACTCATATATGATTAGACATTTTTCCTAATTATTATATATAATTATATTATTTAGTTGTTAATTGCTGTTAATAATTATAATTAACAACCAAATTAATTATTAGTTTCACTTTGATAATTTTGAGTAATGTCTATGACTTTTTGCTCTAAAATTGTCAATTCTTCTTTAGCTGATTTTGCAAATTTCATCCCTTCTTCGTAAGACTTAATTAAATCTTCCAAAGGTAATTCACTTCTATCCAAATCATTAACTATTTTTTCAATACTTTCTAATTTTTCTTCTAAACTAATTTTTTTATCGTTTTTTGGCATTAGATTTTCTTTAAATATATTTCTTACTATAATTCGATTTTATACAATTTGTGCAATAATTATTACATAATTTTAAAATTTATATTTGATTAAACTTTTAAATCAAAAAATAATTCTTTAAATTGAATATTAAATATTATCTAAATTAATTATAAAAAATCAATAAACATAAATATTAGACAAAAACTATTCTTTTCTGGTATAATTTCACAAGAATTTGAAATTTACTGATAATATAATTTTTGAATTATTTTTATTTTTTACATTCTTTTGGAATTAAGTCAACTGTTGTTAAACTTTGGGTTATTTATTAAATGGATTCATTTTTTGAATTTGAGTATGAAGAAAATAGTAAGTTGGGTATAAATCCCAAGGAAGATTTAGACTTGTTATTAAGTGAATGTAAGTTAAAATTAAGTAATTTTGATTCAAACTTAGTAGAGAAAGCATTTTGGTATTGTCATAAGCATCACGATGGAGTTGTTCGAAAGTCAGGAGTACCATATTATACTCACCCATTAAACGTTTCATTAATATTATTAAAAGAATTTCCTACTAATGACTCTCAAACTATTGCCGCTGCTTTGTTACATGATGTAGTAGAAGATGTAGAGGGAATTAAAGTTCATCACATAGAAGAAGAATTTGGTAATGAGGTTGCTGAAATTGTAGATGCAGTAACTAAAATTCGCCATGAAGCAATAAATAGCAAAAATGTTAGCAAAACATCTACATATAGAAAGTTATTTCTTGCCCTAATTAGAGACGTTAGAGTGGTCTTAATTAAATTAGCCGATAGATTACATAATATCCGTACTCTTCATTACTTAAGACCTGAAAAACAAAAAGAAATAGCATTAGAAACTCTTAACTTTTATACCGCATTAGCTCATAGACTTGGTCTAACAAAAATTAAAATGGAATTAGAAAATCAGTCTTTTTATTTTTCTGATAAAATTGCTTATGAATCTATTAGAGAAGCATTAAATGAAAAAAGACGTGATTTTATAAAATACATTCAGAATTTTATGTATCACATTGAAAAAAATCTTAATATTCATAATATCCGCCATACTTTATCAATCATTCACAAACATGAGTATGAAATATATATTATGATGCAAGAAGGCAAAAATTTAAGTGATATTGATAACTTTTATTCTGTAGTAATAATTATAGATTCAGATGATATTTCTGAGTGTTATAGGGCTCATGGAGTTTTGGTAAATGCATTTAGTTCTATTAATTTTATGGATTATATATCTAATTCAAAATTAGATTGGTATAAATCTTTAATTTCAGAAGTAATTGGGCCTGATGGTAAAAGAGTTGAAATATTAATCAGAACTGCAGAAATGGAAAAAATCTCTGAAGAGGGATTTGCTTCACAATACAACTTAAATACAGGTAGAAAACGTTCTCTGGGTATTTCTGATATGGAAATCGAAGAATGGGGCTCATGGATGCAGGATATTATTGAAAATGATGAAGAAAATGCTACTCCAATAATTTGGGATTCAATTAAAGTAAATTTGTTTGATAGTGAACTTACAGTTTATTCAAAAGATGGAAATTTAATCAAACTACCCAAAGGTGCTTCTGTATTAGATTTTGCGTTTAATAAATCAATAAATGATGGAATGTCTTGCGTTTCAGCAAAAGTAAACGGTGTAGTTCGTGATTTGAGTTATAAACTATTGAATGGTGACCAAATTGAACTTATAAATTCTGATAATATTAGACCAAAACCCGAATGGCAACAATATGTTGTTACACAAAAAGCAGTGGTTAATTTATATAGACATTTCAAAAATAATCCATTATTAACTTATGATGAAAATGCCCCAAAAGAGAATTTTGATGTTGTTTTGAAAATCATTGGTGAAGATAAAGAAGGAATGTTAGGTCAAATAACAAGTGCAATTGGCACTAATAATATGAAGCGAATAAGTTTGGATTCGCAAGGGAATATTTTTGTAGGTAATATAATGCTGAATGTTAAAAATCAAAAAGAACTTAATAAATTGTTTGCTAAATTATTAGTTATCAAAGGAATAAAATCTGTAGAAAGAATTGATGATAAAGAAAATAATACTACTACAAACAACTATAAATTATTTTAGAATATTTTGCACTATTTGCACTCTTTTTACCGTTTTTTTGCTAAAAACTTCACGATATTTCATGTTTTTTCGTTATTTTTAAAAATTAAATTTGTATAAAAATGCACTTTAATTGAGATTTTTTTTGCTTAAATTATATTTTTAAAGTGCTGATAAAAGAAAATTTTTATTCTTTTGTGAATATTAAGACGAATTGTATTTATTATAATTGTGTAGTATATGC
>JBEICW010000223.1:0-5690 GCA_040383785.1 Ignavibacteria bacterium
AGCCACCCTAATAGCAATAAAGAAATAAAGAAAGAAAAAAAACAATTTCTTTCGCTATCGCTAAGAAATTATAAAACCTTAAAAAAACCTTAAAAATTATAATAATATTTTTTTATATAAAATAAGCTATTATATTTGCATTATAAAATTAAAAACAATGGAAGAAACAATCCAAAACTTTATCAACGTACTACAAGAAGAGTTACGTTATTACACAGCAGCTAAGTCTGTTGATTTGCCTACAAAGGCAACTGAAAAGTCACTAAAAAAAACAGCTAATGAATTGGCTGAATTTGTAAATGAAAATTTTTAAGTAATGCAAAACTTAGAAAAAAAAGAAATACTTAACATTCGTGTAGCTGTTGTTGCTGCTGAAGTAATAGGCTATTGCTTACAACACATAGAAGGTAAGCAGCTTTTTAAACAAAGGCTAGGTCTTGTAAAAAATAGCGTTAAAACATTAGAAAGTTTTTTTGGTGAGCAATTCAAAAAAGAATTTTGCCGTAATGAATACGTTATGTTTAAGACTCTTTTAGAGGAAACAATAGAGTTTGATGACGATACACTGGAAGAAATTATTGAAGCCATCAAAAAAAATATTGTTGTTTCAAAATAAATATGTATTTTTGTAAAAAATAATATTATGAGTAAGAAAGGATTAGAAATTTCACTTGCGGAAAATGTAGAAAAAAAGAAAGTTATAGGCATATCAGAAGAAGCACACAACGTTGCAAAAACAGCAGCACTTGTAGCAAAAGAAAATCTAAATGAATATGTTAGCACATTGATTTTAAATAATGCCCCTAGATACGATTTAAAGCCCCAAAACAAGGCTTAAAATAGTTTGGTAAGGTAAATACAAATAAAGCGTTTTTTTCATGGTTTTAGGATTTTAAGGATATACGCCGTCTCAGTCTTGGGATGGCTTAATTTAAAAACAATTTTAAAAAACAACAAATGAAACAAGATTTAACAAAGTATTTAAATAACACAGATAATACTGGAGTTATTATTTTAGGTGTAGTTTTCCTTTTAGTGGTAATGTATTGGATAGTTACCGAAAGTAAACACGATGAATTAATTTAAGCATTTTTTTTCATGCAAGCAATCGTTAGATTACCTCCTGTGTTTCCACATGGGAGTTTTAAAAACAAACCAATGAAACATAAATATTTTAAAATAGTTGAAGAAAAAAACAAAGCTGGTGAAATTAAGTTTGTAATTTTTGGAACTTCCACTAAGTTTGAATATATTTTTGGACTTTGGGATGAATACCAATTACAACACAATACTTTAAATGATGCTTTTGCTCACGTTGAAAGGTTGCAAAATAGAAAGGTAGTTGAAGCTAAAACTGTTGCTATGATATGCCTAAATTAAAACCAATGAAAAAACTTTTAACAAACATAGTTGCTTCAATAATAACAACATCTATCATAATGATAGTTTATTATTTAATTTTTTTATTTGGGTCAATTGCTATTTTAATTACTTGGTTTATTATATTTTTCTATCAAATTTATGATGATTTAAAGGCTAATTAATGAGTGACAAACGCAAAAACATTCACGGCTTGAAATACTCCGAAAGGAAAGGAGTAATGAAACTTATAAAAGGTGACACCGAAGTAAGAAGGATTTATTTTAATTGTCATGAAGTAAGAATAAAAACTTTTAGGCAATGGATGCTTGATATTAAAAATTTAAAAGGTATTTTTGCAGTAGTAATCATTCCTGAAATATAGTTGAGTCCTGTTGTTTTTTAATTTTAATAGTGCAGTTTTAAATAATTGCACTATTTTTGTATGAATAAACAATAAAAAAATCAATGGCAGGAAAAGGTGGAGCAAGACCAGGAGCAGGGAGAAAGCCAGTTCACGATGAACAAAGGGCAACTGAATTAGCTAAAGCAGCAATCATAGCTAAATATGGCTCTATTGAATTAGGTTTGCAAGATTTGCTTGAAAGTGATGAACCATCATTAAAAAAATTCGTTTGGGAACATGCTATGGGAAAACCAAAAGAAAAGTTAGAACATAGCGGAGATGTTTCTATTCCCCAAATTGTGTTTGTAAAAGCCGAAAACTGTGAGCCAATTACAAAAGAACATAATTAAATACACTCCTGTTTTTGAAGCCAACCTTGCAGCTTACAACTCAAAGAAATATAGGGTTATTGCTAACCAAGGAAGCACAAGAAGCAGCAAGTCATATTCCCTATCACAATTACTTATTAAAATATGCTTAGAAGAAAAAAAGCATATATCTGTAGTTAGCCCTTCATTGCCACACTTAAAAAGAGGTGCAAGAAAAGACTTTTTAGATATACTGCATAACATGGGGATTTACAATGATGCAGATTTTAACAAAACAGATAATATTTACAAATTCCCTCATACTGGATCAATAGTTGAATTTTTTGGAGCAGATGAAACAAATAAACTTCGTGGACCTGGTCGAGATATTTTGTTTATAAATGAAGCAAACCTATTGCCTTTTGAAGCATACTACCAATTAAGCTGGAGAACAAAAGAAGTAATATTTATAGACTTTAACCCTGCTGACGAATACAACTGGGTTTATGATGTTTCAGATAAAGAAGGCAATAAACTAATACATAGCACTTATAGAAATAACAAAGGAAATCTTACTAGCCAACAAATAGCTGATATTGAAAGCTTACAACAAGCAGACGAAAACTTATGGAAAGTTTATGGGTTGGGTTTGCGTGGATCTTCAAGCGAAACAATATTTACTCATTTTAAAATAGTTGATAGCTTTCCTGTTTGTGAAGATATTTGGTTTGGGTTAGATTTTGGATTTACTCATCCTGCTGGGTTTGTTAAATGCGGAAGGGTTGACGGCAAGATATATGTTGAGGAATTGATTTATGAAAGCGGATTAACAAATAGTGATTTAGCTTATTTAATAAAAACAATGCACGGAGTAGGCAAATTAGCCCTATTTATTGCGATACGGCACGACCGGAAAGCATAGAAGAAATTAAAAGAATGGGGTTAAATGCGAAGGCTGCAATAAAAGATGTTTGGGAAGGAATACAATTTATTAAGTCAAAAGAATTGTTTATAACGAAAAATTCAACAAATTTGCTAAAGGAATTAAGAAATTATAAATGGAAGGTTGATAAAGACGGCAAGACTACGAACAAAGAAGAGCCAGTAAAGTTTATGGATGATGCGATTGATGCAATGAGATATGGTATTTATACACATTTATTTAAAAAGAAACTGATTTATGCAAGTGCTAACTATGACACGCCGCTTATATAAAAAAATGTTTGGGTTTAAACCAAACACTACATCGGCTATGAATGTAAACAATGGACGTGCGATATATCCAAGTTGGGACAGTAAGCTAAATGCTGAAAGGTATAGCACAATGGACGATGTGTATAGCATTATTAGGTTGTTAGCTACAACGGCTGCAATGATACCTTTTTCAGCGTATAAAATCAAAGACAAACAAACAAATAAGCTATTAAAAAAGTCACAGCTATTCGACTTTAGGCGTGGTTTAATGATGCAAAAAGCAGTTGAAGAAATTGAAGAAGATAACGAATTGCATAGGCTAATCAATAAGCCTAATGCCAATATGGGAAAGTTTGAATTTTATGAGGCATTGTATAGTTTTTTATGTATGCAAGGCGAATGTATTATTTATTTAGAAACAGTTGAATTTGGAGCAACAAATGGCAAAGTATTAGGAATGCACTACTTATACCCTCAATATGTTGATGTGGTTATTAGCAACACATTCCCCTACAATATTGTAGCCTATAATTATACTGTTGATGGGGTTACAATCTTACAAAATATACCAGTTGATCAAATAATCCACGTTAAATATTTTAATCCAAAATTAGGTTTATATGGCAATGAATTTAGGGGATTAAGTCCTTTAAAAGTGTTAAGTAAAACCCTTACAAGATTAGAAGCTGCAACCGATGCCAGTGTTGCACAAATGCAAAATGGGGGTGTTCCAGGTATTGTTTGGCAGAAAGGAATTGAGGGCGTTGATGATGAACAAGCAGCAGAGGCATTAGGGCAACGGAGATTGAATTTTTATAAGTACATAAAAAACTCCGAAAACAAAGGGATGCCTTTCTTTGCCGCTGGTGATATGGGCTACATAGAATTAGGTTTAAAGTTAGCAGATTTGGAAGTTGCGGAATTGAGCAAAATAGATTTTAAAAAGTTATGTAATGCCTTTGGTGTAAGTGATGTGTTGTTTAACAATGGTGAGGCTTCAACAGAAAGTAATGTTGAAATAATGACTAAACGATTGATAACTAATACTGTATTACCAAATGTTACAAGGATTAGGGATTCTTTCAACAACGCTTTAAAATACTACACAGACAAAGGATTTACAATAGAGTTTGATTTATCGGACGTAAAGGAGTTACAAGCCGATATGAAGTACACTAGTGAATGGCTTAATCGCAGTTATTGGGTTACTTTGAACGAAAAAAGAATAGCTATGAATTATGATAGAATTGAAGGCAATCCATTATATGATGAGCCTTTAATACCTAACAATTTGCAAACAATGGACGATGTAGAATTTAATAAAAATTTAAATGACACAGGAGATTATTCAAAAAATAACGGCGATAGCAACACGGAGGATTAGTAGTGTTGATTGCCAAAGAAAGCAGCAGCAAGTGTTGTATCAAAGGGAGCAGCTTGTAAAAGATATAATTAAACTAATTGAAGATGACCGAAAGTCAGAAACAAGATTATTGGAAGCAGTATATTAAGTTGCAACAGCGATATGAGAAATTGTATTATCCAAAAATCAATAAGGCTTTACAAAATCAAGTGCAATCCTTTATTGATAAAGGTATGACACAAACGGCACTAACAGAAATTAGCTATGTAGAATTATATTCAATACTAAAGGATTTGTATTTAAAAGTAGGTGTTGTATATGCTGCTAAGGTTAATAGGATTACACGAAAGGAACGTATGCCTATGGGATTTAGTGCTGAAATACAAGCGTTAATTTTGCGGTACTTTCAAACAGAATTATTAAATACTGTAAACGATATTACAGCAACTACAAGAGATAAAATACAAGCCATTTTAATAGAGGCACAATTGTTGGGGTTGCCAAATACAGAAATAATAAAATCTTTAACAGCGTTGGATTTTACAAAGATTCGTGCAAGGTTAATAGCAAGGACCGAAAGCACTACAGCGTCAAATCAAGCTGCTACATTTGCTGCTCAAGAGAACGGAGCAACAACAAAGATTTGGATTAGTGCAAAGGATAATAGGACCAGAAGGCGACCACGTGACCAGTACGACCATTTACACATGGACGGTGTTGAAGTGCCAATAAATGAACCCTTTAATGTTAGTGGTGAGCGTATGATGCAGCCAGGCGACAAGAAGGCAAGTGCTGGTAATGTGTGCAACTGCCGTTGTACTGTTGCGTTTAAATAGGTTCTATTAAAATAACATTATTAAGGTTAATAATTGTCTTGTTTTCTTTTTGTTGTATGTTTTGAAAAGTTCGAGTAATAATAATAAATTTGTTTGTGTTGCTAATATCTGCATCTAATTCGTCAAATGTTTCTTTTGCAAATATAAGCCAACGTGCATCAGGTTCACATAAAAGGTGCAAATTTAGACGAAATAGAAATATATAGAAATGGAGAGAGTGAGAG
>JBEICW010000224.1:0-5684 GCA_040383785.1 Ignavibacteria bacterium
AAAATAAAATTATTAAAATCATTAGTATTAATATGTTCTTTAAACAAACACTTTGATATTGTTTCTAATGGTGATTTAAATTTAGACATTTTCTTTTTCAATTTTAGTTAATTACTACTTTACAAATATACAAATTCTATGTAGATAATTATATCCTAATTATTGGGGTATGTTTCATAACAAAAAAAAAGGTATGGGTCGCAACCTATCACTACAAATAATAAAAATCTTCCTAACTATTAATCATTTACAATTAATCAATAATTATTAATACATATCCATTCCACCAGCACCCATACCGCCTGGCATTGATGGCATTGCAGATTCTTTAGATGGTTTTTCTGTGATTGTAGCTTCTGTAGTTAGAAGTAATCCAGATACTGATGCAGCATTTTCTAATGCAACACGAGATACTTTAGTTGGGTCGATAACGCCACTTTCGAATAAATCTTCGAATGTGTCATTTGCAGCATTATAACCGAATGCTCCAGTACCTTCTTTAACTCTATTTACTACTACAGACGCTTCGCCACCGCAGTTAGTAACGATTTGACGTAATGGCTCTTCGATAGCACGTCTAATGATATCAACACCAGTTTTTTGGTCATGGTTAGCCGGAGTAACGTTATCTAAGAAAGATAAAGAACGAATATAAGCAACACCACCACCAGGAACGATACCTTCTTGTACAGCAGCTCTTGTAGCGTGTAATGCGTCTTCTACTCTTGCTTTTTTCTCTTTCATTTCTACTTCTGTAGATGCACCAATTTTGATAATCGCCACACCGCCAGATAATTTAGCTAATCTTTCTTGTAATTTTTCTCTATCGTAATCTGAAGTAGTTTTTTCGATTTGAGTTTGAATTTCTTTGATACGTTTTTTGATTTCTTCTTTATCGCCAGCACCATCTACTACTGTAGTGTTATCTTTGTCGATTACAAATCTTTTTGCAGTACCAAGGTATGCTAAAGTAGCTTGGTCTAATTTGTAACCTTTTTCTTCGCTGATAACTGTACCACCAGTTAATACTGCGATATCTTCTAACATTGCTTTTCTTCTATCGCCAAAACCTGGTGCTTTAACCGCGATAATACGTAATGTACCACGTAATTTATTAACAACTAAAGTAGCTAATGCTTCGCCTTCGATATCTTCAGCGATAATTAATAAACCGCGACCTGCTTGAGAAGTTTTTTCTAAAATAGGTAAAACTTCTTTGATTGCAGAGATTTTTTTATCATAAATTAAGATATATGGGTCGTCTAAAATAGCTTCCATTGTATCAGCATCAGTAATGAAATATGGAGATAAATAACCTCTATCAAATTGCATACCTTCAACTGTTTCCAATGAAGTTTCAGTTCCTCTTGCTTCTTCAACAGTGATAACACCATCTTTACCAACTTTGTCCATAGCTTCAGCAATCAAATTACCGATAGTATAGTCATTATTAGCAGAAATAGCACCAACTTGAGCAATTTCTTTAGTTCCTTCTACTTCTCTTGAAATAGAACGTAAACCTGCTGTAATTGCAGTTACAGCCAAATCGATACCACGTTTCAAATCCATTGGATTAGCCCCAGCAGTAACGTTTTTCAAGCCTTCTCTGTAGATTGCTTGAGCAAGTACAGTTGCAGTAGTAGTACCATCACCAGCTACATCAGAAGTTTTTGAAGAAACTTCTCTAACCATAGAAGCGCCTAAGTTTTCGATTGGGTCTTCTAATTCAATTTCTTTTGCTACAGTTACACCATCTTTAGTTACAGTAGGTGAACCGAATTTTTTGTCAATAATTACATTACGACCTTTTGGTCCTAAAGTAACTTTTACAGCGTTAGCTAATTGGTCAACGCCTCTTTTTATTGCTGAACGTGCATCTACATCATAAGTGATTAATTTAGACATCTTTAAATTTCCTTTTTTTGTTTTAAATTTTTTATTAGTTGAAATAAGTTTTATTAATATTGATTTTGATTTTTTTATTAACCATTAACCATTATAGGATTACTGCATAAATATCAGATTCTCTCATAATTAACATATCTTTTCCATCAACTTTGATTTCAGTACCACCGTATTTGCCATACATAACTTTGTCGCCAACTTTTACTTTTGGTGTAACTAAACTGCCGTTATCAGCAACTTTTCCATCGCCAACTGCGATAACTGTTCCTTCTTGTGGTTTTTCTTTTGCAGTATCAGGAATAATAATTCCACCTAATGTAGTTTCTTCAGCAGCTGCTGGTTCTACGATTACTCTGTCGTGTAATGGTTTTAAAGCCATGATATAACTCCTTAGAATATATATTATTTATGTGATTAAAAATGTAAAATTGAAAATTTATTTTTTATTTTATTAGCACTCGTTTGCTTTGAGTGCTAAAACGAGTATGTTTACCTTTTGTTGTAATTAATTCAATTAAGTTGAAAACTACTTTCTAACAATTCTCAAATATTTTTAGAATCAATTACATAACTCTAAAAAATTGTTACATAAAATGTGTGCCAAGTGGAAATAAAACTTTTTGAATGATACTTTTGTCAATCTCATAGTAATTTTGACAAATTGGATTAAATTTATATAATTAAACAAATACAATAATTTCAGATAATCGGTAATTTTGTCATTTCGAGTTATTTTTCATATTATTTTGAAAAATATTTAAAAAATATTATCCACATTTATAATTTTTTTACGTTTTATGTGTAATTACATAAAAGTAAATTTGTTATTTGTTAATAAATTCACTCGATTTTAACAAATTTGGATTATATTCATTGTTTAATTAAAATAAAATGAATATCTTTGTAATTAGTTAATATAAAATGAAGAAATTTCTTTATTATTACTTAATATCAACTTTAACTTTATTTCTTAATGTTGATTTGTTCAAATTCGATATCAAAAAACAATAAATATTTTTTAATAATTGGAGACCTTATGTACAATTCTTTTACTAATTTTTCTTTACTTCAAAAAAGCAAAATTTCAAAAAAACAAATCCAAAATAGGATATTAATTTTACTTTTTATAGTGGTATCGTCAATTGTTACAACTATAAATCTTAGAGCTCAAGCCCCCCCTACTTTGATGGTTCCAATGCCAGATGCAGTTTGTCTTACTCAAACACCTACATTGGAATGGGATATCGTAATAAATGCAGTTGGTTATGCTTATCAAGTGGCTAATGATGAAGCTTTTACTTCTATTGTGAAAGAAAATCTTAATTTTGACAAAAGAACGATTTTAATGCCTAAATTAAATTCTTCAACTACATACTATTGGAGAGCTGGTAGTATATTTAGTGGCGACCCTGTAATTAAATGGTCTGGATTTAGGAAGTTCACTACTTCTCAAAATGCCCCAACTTTGACTACACCTGCAAATAATGCAGAATGTCAAAATAGCAGTCTTACATTTAATTGGACATCTGTACCTGCTGTTGATTCATACCATATTCAAGTATCAGAATTTGCTAATTTTAGTTCATTGACTAAAGATACGTCAGGTATAATTGGTACAAGTGCTACATTTTATATTAACAAAGGATTTACTACATTTTATTGGAGAACAAGAACGAAAGTTGGTACTTGTTACAGCGATTGGTCGGAAATATTTACTTACCAATCAAAAGTTGCACCACCAACAATTACATTTCCTTTGATAGGTTCTACTGGTGTAGATTTATCAGCATTAGCTACTTGGGCTTCTGCAAATGGTGCTGCAAATTACGATATACAAGTTTCTGCAAATATTAATTTTACAACTACTATTGTTGATGCTACAAATATTTTGCAAAATTCATATATAATTGAAGTACCTAACAATAATACAACTTATTATCTTAGAGTTCGTTCTAAAAATCAAGGTTGTATCTCAGATTGGTCAAATCCTATTTCATACAAAACAAAATACTCTAAAATTAATACAATATCTCCACCAAATAAAGCTACTTGCTGGGCATTTGAAAGTCCATATAGTTGGCAACCAATGTCTGGTGTTTCTGGATATATGATTCAAATTTCTTACACTAATGATTTTACTCAAAAATATATTGAAACAACTGTAAGAACTTCTGACACCTTAATAACTTTACGCGAGCCAAGTAAAGTGCATTTTTGGAGAGTTAAGGCAACAGATGCAAATAATGATGGCGAATGGTCTGACCCAAAAGAATTTACTTCTACAATAGATGCTCCATTACCACTTTTCCCTGCTGATAAAGCAGAAAATGTTTCTTTATCAACAGAAATTCGTTGGAAATATTTAAGTGCAATAAATGGTCCTTATAGACTTCAAATTGCATCTGATAGCACTTTTGACAATTTAATTATTGATGACGAAAATGCTCCAGTTGATACTTATACTAAATTAGCAACAAATTTTTTACCTGATTATAACAAAGTTTATTATTGGAGAGTATATGCTCAATTTTCACCTTGTAAAAGTGGTTGGTCTAAAGTATTTTCATTCAAAACAGTTATAGGTTTTCCAGAATTAATAAGTCCAGAAAATGACATCACTAATCAACCTTTAACTAATAATTTCACATGGCAAAGTATTGGTGAAGCAAAATCATATAATATTGAATTTAGTTTAGTTTCTAATTTTTCAAAAGTAGAAGGTATGTCACAAACTCAAATAGGTGCTACTGAAGTTACAATTTCTAATTTTAATGAAAATACTACTTACTATTGGAGAGTTAGAACAAATAATGAATGGGGTTTAGGTCCTTGGTCACCTACATTTGCTTTTACTACTGGTAAAGCACAAGCTGGCGTTCCAAAGCTAATTTCTCCACCAAATAATTCTACAAAAGTACCATTATCCGAAAAGTTAACTTGGAGTTTGGTTGATGGTGCTGAACAATATAGAGTTCAAATTTCAGATAAATCAAGTTTCTCTACAATTTTAGTTAATCAATTAGTTGACATCAATCAGTATGAAATTTCTAGTTTGAAAAACTTCTCAGAATTTTATTGGAGAGTTTCCGCAGTTAATACTACACAAGAATCTCCATTCCCAGCAAGATTTTTGTTCAGAACAATTGCAGAATCAATCGAAGCACAAGCTGAATTATTTGCTCCAGCAGATGGTATTATCGATATTGATTCTACTGGTATTTACTTTAATTGGGGAGCAGTTAAAAATGCTGAATTAAATAAAGGTGGAAGTTATAAACTAATAATTTCCGATACTGAAGATTTTTCTAATATTATATATGAAAATCCTTCTATTTATAACAATAACTTTACTTTATTTGAAAAATTGAAAGGTGATACTAAATATTATTGGCTTATCACTGCCTCGAATGAAGCAGGTGCGGGACCTAATTCTAATGTTTATAATTTTACAACTAAGAAGGATATAACTTCTGTAGAAGATATGCTAGAATTTCCATTTGAAATTTATCCGAATCCAACATCTGATTTCATTGAATTAATTTTTAAGAATAATTCTGATATAAGTGGATTAGAAGAAATTGAAATCGTAAATCCATTAGGTCAGTTAGTTGCAAAGTTTACACTTACACCTTATTTAAGATATGATTTAACTGATTTGCCAAGCGGAAGATATTCTGTAAAAATCAAAACTAAATCTACGCTCTACTTCAGCAAATTTATAAAAGAATAAATGAGTTTTTATAAATTATTAGGGATATATCAAATTGAAAAATTGGTAT
>JBEICW010000225.1:0-5660 GCA_040383785.1 Ignavibacteria bacterium
AATTTAATATTTTTAAATTTGATTTTTTTATAATATTGAGAATAAATAATTACATATTAAATTCTAATCTATCAATCTTCAATTTCAAAATTTATATTTTGTTACTAATATTTTTATGTAATTTAAATTTGAGTTCGCAAAATATTTTTTTTAATAATAAGATTAATAAAATCAATTCCACTATTTTCCAGACAGATATTTTTGCTTGGGATTCTATAAATAAATCTCCAATAAATTTAACTAAAAACAATATTTCGTTAAAAGTCAATAGTATCGGAACTGCTATCCTTAATTATGATAATAGTAATTTTAACAACAATAATGAAAATGAGATATTGATTGCATTTCCAAATACTTCTATTTTAACTGATGATAAGTTGTTTAATTTAAAAACTTCATTAAAAAATGCAATTAATTCTTTACCTAATTCTAAGTTGAAAATTGGTTTATTGGCTTATAGTAATAAGAATTTTTTAATAAAGGGACTAACTAGTAATTTTGATATAATTAAATCAGGGATAGATTTGATTGAGTTATCTGGAGGTAATAATTTTAATTCAGCTTTTATAGATGAACCATTCCCCACGTTTGAATATTTTACTAATCTTAATAATCAAAAATATTTGCTGTTTATTAATATTGGTAACTCCCAAATTGATAGCAGTTTGATTGTGCAAAATGCTTTGTCAAATAATATAAAAATTATTTCTATAGATTTGGACACTGTACTAAATAATAATATTTCAAATATTTGTAAATTAACAAATGGAAAATATGTATTTGCAAATGAAAATTCAGAAAATAATATTGAACACACTCTACTAATTTCACTTTTGGAAATTATTGGCTATAAACCAAATCAATTTACTTGGAATAACTCAAATTGTGATAGCACCAAAATTTTAGATTTTAATGCAAATTATAAATCTATAAATTATAATTGGAAAGATACTTTAAAAATTTATTCTGATGAATTTGATGATAATAGTTTTTCTATTTCACCAAATAACTATGTTAATTTTGGGAAAATTGCAAAAGATTTAAGACAAACAAAAATATTAAGTATATTAAATTCAACTAGTACAACTAAAGTAATAAATATATTAATTGAAAATAATGATAGAATTAAGTTAAACAGAATTGCAGTAAATTCCATTTTAGAACAGAATAAACTCTACCCTTTTGACATAGAATATTTAGCTAAAGATACAAACTACTTTCATTCATCAGTTAAAATTTTCACTGATAATTGTCAAGTAATTGAAATATTTATCTCAGCTGGGGATAAAGAAAGTGTAAATATTCAAACTTTGAAATTATTAAATTTAAATAATAGAGAAGAATTAATTGCAAATGAAGATTTTCTTATTAATTGGAATGGTATAGATATAAATGATTCAATTTCAATATACCATTCTACAAATAGTGGTTCCACTTGGAATTTAATTGCAGAAAATATAAAAGGGACAAGTTATAAATGGAAGGTGCCCGATAATATTGGTAATGAAAATTTAATAAATATCACTAAATATACTAATACGGACAAATTACAAGGTGTAAATTACATTAATCAAGTTAATCCGACACGAATAAATACGCAAGTTGAATGGAATTATGATGGTTCTATTTTAGCATCTGCAAATAATGATGAATCAATAATCCTTTGGGACCCATTTAATATAAAATACTTAAATTTAGTTTATAAAGAATCATTCTCAAAAATTTATGATATAAAATGGAGTCCAGTTAGAAATTATTTGGCTACATCTGTAGAAAGTAATTTATCTGGCAATGATGTATTAATTTTTGATGTAGACGAGAGCACCGAAATTATAAGACTTAAAGGTAATGAAACTAAGCCAAGTTCACTATCTTGGTCGAATGATGGATTATACCTCGCTGCTGGTCTTCAAAATGGGCTTGTAAACATTTGGAAAGTAAGTAAAGATGCAAATCCAATTTTATCTGTTGGAGAACATTTGAATGAAATCAAACAAATTGCTTTTAACCCTGTTAAAAATTGGATAGTGAGTACAAATAGTACTGGTGTTTTAGTTATTAGAGATTTAGATAACAAAATTGAAATTTTATCTACGACTTCATCTTCATTAATTACTGGATTGGAATGGTCACCTGATGGTAAATATTTGGTAATTTCTTCAACAAATCCTAATATTTATTGTTATTTAGTTGATACTAATAACAACAAATTTACACTTGAAAAGAATTATGATATAATTAGACAAAATCATCCTAAATATAACCATAATATTAAAGGTTTGGATTGGAGTAAAGACGGCTCTTTTTTAGTGTCATATTCAGATAAATATGCACAAGTTTGGGATGCTAATAATGGCAAGTTAGTTTATACCTATTTGGGACATAATAGCCTAGTAAATGATACTAAAATTAATTTGCAGAATAGTTTTGCGTCAGCTGGTAGTAATAACCAAATTCAAGTTTGGAATTTAAATACGATTCCTCACGTACCTAAAGTAATACAATCTGATACGAGCAATCTTACATTTTCAATTAATAAAATAAACGTAAGTTTAAAAGATATAACTTTTGGTGAGTATTGTTTGAATCAACAATTATCTGTCAACATCAAAAACTTTATTACAAATAATTCTAAAATAGATATTTTAATTGATTCTATTACAATTACTGGTAGTCATTTTAATGATTTTAATATAATAGAATTAGTTGAAAAAAGATTATTACCAAATTTTTCTTCAGATTTACAAATTTCATTTATTCCCTCTGTTATCGGAAATCTTTCAGCGAACATTAATATTTATATTAAAAACTCAATTTTTACTGCAAAACTAACAGGTAGTGGTAAAAAATCATTTTTAGAACTAAATTCAAATTTTTTATTATTTGATGAAACACCAATATTAGAAAAGAATTCTAAAATAATAAGAATTACTAATAAAAGTAATGTAGAAGAAACAATTACGAACCTTGAATTTAAATCACTTAATAAAGTTTTTTCTGCAAATAATTTTACACCAAAAACAATTCAACCAAATAATTATATTGATATAGAATTAACATTTACTCCGATTAATTCTCAATTTGAGGGAGGTGTACTCAAAATTCACAATCTAAATGAATGTACACCTTTAGAAGTAATTTTAAAGGGCAGAGGAGTAATACCTAATTTAGAAATTAAAAACGAAAATCTTTTTAAATTTTCAAATTGCCCACCAACTATTATAGATACTTTTTTAACTATTTATAATAGTGGCAGCGGAAATTTAATCATAAAAGAGGTGTATCTACTTCGTGATTTTAATAGTGAAATAAAGAATATTAAAAATTACAATTTAGAAAATTTAATAATAAAACCTGGTGAATTGGGTAAAATTGAATTTTCATACCAAGCAAAATCAAATGACACTACTATTGTTACATTTCATTTAATAACAAATTTATTAGAAAATTTAGAAACTGAATTTGATTATGAACTTAAGTTATTTCGAGAAAATAGTAATTTAACAATAAATAATTTTGATAACAATTTCCAAAGTATTCCAAGTAGTGAGCCACTTACAAAAGAAATTGAGTTGAAAAATACTGGAAATATTGATGTAACTTTAAATAATGAATATAGTTTTGATAATTTTAAAATTAATAATTTTGCTTCTAATATTATAAAACCTAATGAATTAGTTAAATGTAATATTACATTTTTAGGGCTTCCAAATGATACAACCTTTAATCAAACAATAAGCATTAACTACAATTGTGATAATTATTTAGAACTTACATTGCAAGTATCTGTAAATTCCAAAGGCAGTTTTTTAACTTATCCATCACAAATTGAATTTCCGGAAGTTAATTGCAGTACTGAGTTTGATTCTACAATTATATTAAAAAATATAAGTAATAAGGCAGTTAGAATAGAAAAAGTTTATTTTGAATTTGATGCAAATACAAATGTTTTTTTCAAAGAAAATTATGATAATTTGGTAATACAACCGAAAGAAGAATTAATAATTAATATTTTTTATCAATTTAATTCTTCATTTGATTATTCAAATAATCTAATTATAGAAACTGATGCCTCAAATGCAATCAATAATAAATTTACAATTCCAATAGAAGTTAAAAGTAAGTTATATAATTTCGATATTTTGAATGATAGTTTATTATTAGAGGTTATTTCTAATAATGATATCAAACAAGAGTATTTTGAAGTACTTAATAATGGCAATAAAGAACTTGATTGGTCAACAATATCTCTGACAAACAATTATTTTCGCTTAGATTCTATTGTGCCAATTATTTCGCAAATAGGTAATATTTCTAAGTTTTACATCACTTATTTGCCCAAAGTTTTAGAAGAAAATATTAAATTTAATTTTGAAATAAATGATAATTGTAATAACAAACAAACAATAATTTTAAATGGTGTAGTTCTTGGCAAAAAATATATTAACCTAAAAATGCAAAATGAAGTCGCAAAAGTAGGTGAGGTTATTTCTATTCCAATATTTTTGAACAATCCAAATTTAATAAAGTTTTTAAATACTGACACTATCAAAATTAAATTATCATTCAATAAAACTATCCTACATCCAATTTTAAATTCTAATTGGAATAGTTATATTGATAGTATTTATATTGATAATAATAATCGATATATAATAAAATACATTACAATTAAAGATTTAATTAATATCGGAAACGAAAATTTTGTAATTAATAATTTAGATTTTACTGCTGCACTTGGTGATACTTCTTGGACGAACTTAAAACTGGAAGAAGCCATTTTCTTAAATAAGGATATTAAAATAATTGCAGAAAGTGGCAGTTTTGAATTATCAGATGTTTGTTATATTGATGGGGGTAGATATGTCAAAGGTAATGGGAAATTTGTATTTAATCCAATTTATCCTAATCCTAGTAACAAAGAAATATTTTTAAGTTTTAATGTAATTGAAAATGGATTAACAAAAATATTACTTTATGATATTCAAGGTAGATTGATTAATACACTATATAACAACAACTTAGAAAGTGGAAAGTATGAAATGAAATTTGATTTAGAATATTTAGAAAATGATATTTATTACATTGAATTAAGAACATCAACAATGTTTCATTTAAATAAATTCATTAAAATAGATTAGTAACTATAATATTAAAGCTAAGTTAAAATTATAGCTACTAATTTAATAATCTCAAAAATGAGTTTGGATTTTGATTAGCTTGAGCTAATACTATAACCGAACTTGTTTCCAAAAAGAAACTTTTTGTTAAACTCAATTGTTCTTCAGCGACATCAACATCTTCAATTCTTGAAATAGCAGACTTATAATTAGTGATTTGTGAGTTTAAAGACTCATTTTGTGAAAGTAACCTATTTTGGATACCACCCAAATAAGAAGCCACTTTTGAGACATTATTCAGAGCTTCAGAAATGCTACTAATTGTAAGTCCTACTGAATTTCTTTCAAATAACCCAAGATTTGTATCAGATGTATCATTCAAACTTGCTAAATTTAGCCCAGTAACTCCAGCAAAATTTCCGTAACCTTCCGCTGATTGATTTAACGCATTTAATCTAAAACTTTTACTTCTTATATTAAAATCTTCATTATCACTTTTAAGATTAATTTCAAAATCTAAGATAGTATTATTAGCAGAAT
>JBEICW010000226.1:0-5611 GCA_040383785.1 Ignavibacteria bacterium
TATATAATTAAATCTTTATAATTTATATACTTAAATAACAATTATTATTTTTGTAATTCTTATATTTATATTGACTTTTTTCTATTTCGTAAATTTTGAAAGTATCGAATTTAATATTCTATTTTCAGTCCTTTTCAGCAATTTTTTTTCAACAGTTTGAGAAAAAATTCAATTTTATTTGAAAATCAACAAAAGTGTTAAAAATAATTGACACTTCATGATTTTTTTCAAATTTATATTATACATATTATTTATCATTTTTAACTCACTTGTGTTTATTTCTAAAAACTATTTACATTCTATTGAATTTTTAATCAATTTCTATCAAATTATAAACTCATATCTAAGCAATCTCAAAAATGAAAATTGAAACTAATTTTAACCTCATCAATAATAATACATTTAATATTAACGTAAAATGTAATAATTTTATAACTGTTGAAAGTAAAGAAGATTTGCTGAAATTATACTCTGATGAAAGTTTTAATCAAAAACACCTCATTTTGGGTGGTGGCTCTAATGTTCTGTTCAAAACTGATTTTGATGGAAATATTATCTCACCAAATATTTTGGGATTAGAAATAAATAAACTAAATAATGAGCAAAGTTTGGTCAAAGCAAATTGCGGTGAAACTTGGCATAATTTGGTCAACTATTGTGTGGAGAACGGACTTAGTGGTATAGAAAACTTAGCATTGATACCTGGGCTTGTAGGTGCTGCACCTATCCAAAATATTGGTGCTTATGGAATAGAGCAGGACATGATTTTTTATGAACTAGAAGTATTTGATAAGACTACAGGCGAGTTCGAAACTTTCAAGAAAGAAGATTGTGAATTTGGCTATAGAGATTCTGTATTCAAACATTTAAAAGCACAAAATAACGACATCTATATAATAACATCTGTAACTTACATATTGAATAATAACCCAAATCCTAATTTAACATATCAAGAATTGGCAACATACTTAGAAATCAGAAACTTAGAAGCCAATGTAAAAAATATATTTGATGCTGTTTGCGAAATTAGGTCATCTAAATTACCAGATATTAAAATTGAGGGAAATGCCGGAAGTTTCTTCAAAAATCCAGTTGTTTCAGCAGAATTAGCAGAAAAAGTGAAAAGTATTGACCCAATCAATAAACTCTTTCCTCAAGCAAATGGAATGGTAAAGCTCTCTGCGGCAAGACTCATAGAATTTTGCGATTTAAAAGGTCATAGAATTGGTGATGCAGGGGTTTCTGCTCAACACTCTTTAGTTTTAGTCAATTACGGAAAAGCAACCGGCAATGAAATATATCAAATCTCAGAAACTGTGATAAACAAAGTATATGACACATTCGGCATAAAATTAGAAAGAGAAGTCAATATAGTGTAAAATTGCACACTATTTTGCACTATTTTTTACATTTTTCAGCCAAAACTTCATGATATTTCACGATTTTTGGCTGTTTTTTTTTCAATGAACTTGCTTAATCATTAACCGCTAACCTCTAATAATTAACCATTAACCACTAATTCTAATCTTCCCATATAAAGTTAAATAGCAAAAATGACGCAACTGTAACGATTCCTGTGTATGAAATTAACATTGATAAATTGCTTACGGATTCACTGAATTCCCAGCCCTCAAGTGAAAGTCTAGTATTGTCTATTGCAATTAAAATAATTGGTAATAAAATCGGAAAAGATAAAATAGGCAAAAGTGAGTTTTTAGTTGCCGCTTTGGTGATTATTGCAGAAAGTATTGTGGTAGATGAAGCTATCGCCAAACTCCCAAAAAGAAGAGTAGTGATATAAATTAGTGGCGTTCTCATTATGAAATCACCAACCATTATCACAAAAAAAAGTGTGATAATAATGCTTGTACTAATAGCCAAAATAGAGTTAAAAAGTAATTTCCCAAGAAAGATATTTGTGGATTTTGCATTTAGTTTCAAGAAGTCTATAGTTCCACGTTCTTCTTCATATATAAATACTCTTGAAAGAGAGGTCATCGCAGTAAAAAAGATAATTATCCAAATAAAAGCAGCTTGAAGTGGCTCTTTGAGAGTAATTCCTGAAGTAGCAAAAACAATTAATGAAATACATACTAATATAAATAAAATCACAGTATTGGTGCTATATCTTGTTCTAAATTCACTTTTCAGTTCTTTAGAAAGTATAGCAAATATTGATTTTATATCACTGTTCATTTATAATTATTTTGAATTATGTTTGTTTTATTTATCTTCTATCTAAATTGATAATTTACAATTTACAATTTGACTTTATAATCTAAATCTTAAACCTGTGCTGATTGATAAACTATTGATATTCCAATTATTGTCATTAATCATACTGCTCAATCTATAATTATAGTTTGTTTCGATATTTACTAATAAATCTGCGTTGATTGGAATATTAAAACCTAAACCACCATAAAATCCAACTCCAAAAGTATTTAATGAACTTAATTCTGAAGGCAATTCTGTTTTTGAAGTATTTCCAGACTCATCATACGCTTTATTTTGAGGTATGATAATTTCCTTAGTGTGAGTTATAGATTTACTTGCAAGCATTGATAAACTAAGCCCCAAATCAGCATACATTAACTTATTTAATGAATATTCAATACCTAAATTTAAGTTTAAATTAATTCCATTTAATTTCACTATACTTTGCTCTTGAAAGTTTTCTAATTGTCCAGTTTCAGTATTAAAAGTTTTTGAAATTACGCTATCTGGAGCAATTATTTCACCCGATAATTGGTCAAAATTTAACTTAATTTTACCCATTAATTTGGGTTGTAATCTTTTTACAAAATAAATTGAACCATAACCGCCGAAAGCATTAGCATCAGAAAAATATCCATTTGTAGATAAATTCCCAGAACTTGAGAAAGTTTTATTATCAATCGAATGTTGATTAATTAAAAATCTTGCACTAATTCCATAAAACTCACCAGAATCTTCCAAACAATCTACATTTAGTCCGTCATTTACGATAAATCTATACGCACCTTTGAAGGCATCATAAGCGTAACAAACAGTAAAAGAATAAGTATTTTTATACATATCCTCAATTGATAATTGTATTTTACCAACTAATTTATCTAACTTTCCTTTTTCAATTTTAAATACAGTTTGTGGTGTTCCGATGTCATATTTAGGTATATTGGCTTTTAGTCCATCAGCCATTAGTACAGAAATTAAATTTATACCTGTATCGTCTTTTCTATCGTCTCTTACCGTGATATACAAAGTATCATTTTTATCTTCGTAATCTATGTACGGTTCTTCCTCATCTTCTTTGGGTACGTATTCAATGAACGACTGCCCACCTATAGTTCCATAAGCGTCATAGTTTTCGTTTGCAAACCCAAAACCATAAGATGACATCCCAAATGGAACAGCGGCTTCTAATTCGTGTGTACCAAAACTGATATTTAATTGAGAAATTGCATAACTACTATTAGCAAGTGGTTTGAATTTGGTAGAGTCTAATCTCTTTCCATCAAATATCAATGAGCCAGTAGCTCTATTCGGAACGATAATATTTACAAAGTGTTCCCAAGTTCCATTTACTGGAGTAGCAAATCTATATTTTTTTAGAAATTGTTGTGTTGGACTAATTAGTAGCATCATAGGGTCGCCAATTTGGTCGCCATTTTTATATCCCTGGGAATATTGAGCAACTAAAACCGGTTTGTCGGCAGTAATTTGTACGTGGTCATTTGCTTGTTTTTCAAAATGGTCGCCAGCCATTAGTATTTTTTGCAATTTACCATTTTCAAATACCTTTGTCGAATCTTTGTCTGCTAATACTCTATATGTATATTTCGAACGTTTTTTTAACATACCAATATAAAAATGCTTACCCCAAGAAACAATAGGGGGAACTTGCTCAATTAAGTGATTACAAGCAAATACTTTATCAGGAACATAAGCACATTGATGACCACTAAAAACAGAGATTTTCTTATTTGCATTAATTTGAGTTCCTGTCAAATCATTTTTTCGCTTGGCAGGCATTAAGTCTCGGGCAATTACTTGATATACATCACCTTTATTTAATTTTACTTCAAAAGTCTGCCCCACTGGTCTTCCTAATTGAGTTTCAACCGTAGGAGTGATTTTAACAACTGTACTATCTTCAGTAGCAACTATAGCAAATTCAGATAATTTTACAGAAGCATTATAACATATAACTCTATAATTTTTGCCGATTACATTAGTTGGCAATCCCATAAATGTGTCTGTTGTTTGTTTTCTTCTGGTTAATCCATAAACTGTGATTGCGTTATCTGAAGTAATATGAATTGCATTTTTTTCTTCTACAGATTCGCTACTTCTAATTTGAGCTAATGGATTAATTAATAAGCTTCTAACAGTGCCTTTATTAATTTTAATAGTTTCTTTAAATCCAATACTTTTGATTTCAATAGTAACTTTTGCATCTCTATCACCAGTTATAAAAAGTTCAAGATGTAGCTTTGTATTTTCTGAAACTCTTTCTGGTTCTTCGTTATTTAACATAAATGTTAACCAAAATTCAGTACCTTCTGGTTTTTTCTCTTCAATATTAAATTCGCCCATCACTTTTTTATCTTCATCGGAAGTATTAAACTGCGAATAAGAATTAGATATAGTAAATAAATTACATAGAATTACCAAAAAGATAAAATATGCTCTATTTTTAAATAATCTATTAAAAATTATTGTTTGTTTTGGTTTAAACATAAATTGATTTTTTTATTTTACGAATTAAATTTGATTTAAGATAACTACTTATTTAAGATAACTACTTTTGATAAACAAAATTAGTCTTAAAAATATTACCATTTAAACTAATAAAATCATAATATCCACCACTTGAAAAGATAAAAGAATCTGGCACTATTGATAATTTATATTTTCCTTTTCCAAGTGAATAATTACCATTAAAATCAATAACTTGATTATTATTATCAGTAAATTGATATTTTACACTATTTTCATTATTAGGGAATTTTGAAACCAATTTTCCATCAGCACTATAAATTGCAAAAGAAATTGGACTATCTTTGATAAGTGTAAAAATTATTTCAGCATTGTAACTAAATGGATTTGGATAAAACAATCCAATACTTTCTTTTTCAATATCAAAAATTGGAAAACCAATTTCAAATCTACCTTGTGTAAAGGTAGTATCAGTAACAATTATGTTATTTTTATTTAATAATTTAGGTGTGATATAAGCAATAGAATCAGGTCCAACAAGGGCTTCTAAACTTAAATAAAATAGAGTATCCAAATTAGAATTAGAAGTGTAATTTTCATTTTTTCCAATAAATGAAGCAGAAATTTGTGATTGATTTGGAAATTCTTTTGAATTTGTTACTTTTAATGCATTGTATTTATCAAAAAAAGTATTTGAATTTGTCACAATATTATCAAAAAATAACAATCTGGAATCAAATTGAAAATCAAAATCAATTATATCAGTTGAATTTATGTTCAATAAATTTAAATTTCCAAGTACAGGAATTAACTGACTTTTCCCTCTATTTAATTTAGAATCTATTAATTTTACTGTATTTTGGGAAAATGTAATCTGAATATTAAACAAAAAGATTAAAATTATTAAAAA
>JBEICW010000227.1:0-5560 GCA_040383785.1 Ignavibacteria bacterium
TGAATCATTTTTTACCCCGTTTGAACCGAAACTATCCAACAGGGGAATTATGTATGTTGAAGGTGTGCCTGTTTGGATGATTAAAGGATTTGGTAGACCATCACCTACATCTGAAGCTGTTGAATTACCACATATTAACGTTGTTAGAAAAACAAAAGGTAAAACCACCTGGGGTGATGTATCATTTACAATGTATGATCCGATTGTACCATCTGGTGCTCAAACAATTATGGAATGGGTTCGTTTGCAACATGAGTCAGTTACAGGTAGAGATGGTTATTCTGACTTTTACAAAAAAGATATTACAATCAATTTATTAGGCCCGGTTAATGATATTGTGGAAGAATGGACTTTAAAAGGTGCATTTCCACTGGGTGTTGAGATGGGTTCAATTGATTTTGGTGGTGCCGATGTAATGAACATAACGGTAACATTAGCAATTGATTATGCTATTTTACAATTCTAATTTCAGTATAATATTATCAGGTATATAAATAAAATGAATATAAGATTACAAGTAAGAAATTTAATTAATGAAATATTAGATGAGAAAATATCATCATCTGATTTTGATACTGCTCATGATTTATTGGCTTCACCGTATGATGATGATTATAGAGGTGAGTTAAGTGCTGGGTTTGATAAGTTCGGATTTAAGAGTGTGAGTGATTTACAAAAATTCTTTGTTAAGTTTGGACTTGATAAGAATGATGTATCAATGACCAAACGTTTTGGTTACAGGTCTAATGCGAAATCTAAGAGTACAGGATTTCAATATCCCGTTGAAGGTGGGCCATTCGGTTCTGGTGTGTTTGTGTCAATGATTGATCCATTTGGTGAAGATGGCTATTGTCATTATGTTGGTATTTCGGGAGATAAACAATTCACAAAAGCAGCATTTACATATCTTAAAAAAGTTGGGTTTTATGATGATGCTGAATTTGGTAATAGGGGATATATTTAATTATGAATAGAATAGAATTAAGAAAAATAATTAATGAAGAGATACGTAATATCTTAAATGAAGATATGGGTCTAGGTTTAATTGTTAATGGTAAATCAGTTCCGATAAGTTCAATTGCAAGAATTATAAGTAGAGATTGGAGACCTGTTTCTCCTTATGCTAAACCTTATCTATCGGCTATGTCATCATTATATGATATGAGCGATGATTATGGTGCTGATAGTGCTAATTCAATTGTTAGTTATTTCTTATCTAACGCAAGTACCTGGAGGGGTCCGGTTGCTAAGGAAGTTAAATTGCACTTAAACAATATGTTAAAAGGCAAGATTAAAGTTGAGTAATTATCTTAAATTAAATTTAATATTAATAGTTGTGTGGTAAATTAAGTTATGGCTAATCAATTTGATGATGATGATGTATATAAAATAATAACATATTTTGATCCACGGTTTACTAAATTTTGTGATGAGTTATCAAAGTTTTTAAATAATAAAGCATACATTGAACCTGATTATGATAATGATGCGTTTATAATTTATTTAGATAAATCAGAAGATTTAAGATTTAATGAATATGAATATTATTTATATTATAGACCAAACAAAGGATTTAGTATTGAGTTTAATTCAAAGGTTGGTATAAGTGATATATACGACTCATATTCACATTTAAAATTTACTAAATTATTATTCGCATAATAAAAATACAAATTGGAGTTTTAGAGATATGAAATTATTAAATGAATCAGGTAACTATTGGAATAATACCGGTGAGTTACAAGCTGAATATGATTTAATATATGATAAGTTTGTTCCGTCACAAGGTACAGCAAAACACAAATCAGCTGAGAAGTTAAGATGTATATCAAGTTTATACCATGATTACTATAACAACGGTTGGGGTGTTAATGATAAAGAGTATGAGATTGGACAAATGAAAATGGTTGAATTGAACGCTAATATAAGTTCAGCTGAAAGAAGAGCATTTAATACATTATTCAGACTATATAATAAGGTATGGGACTTATCTCATACTGAATATGAAGAGGATGATTATTATGAGGATGAGGATAATGATTACGGTTATGATACATATACTGAATTATATAAACCATCAGCAAGTGAAGAAAGAGAGATTGAAGCTGCGTTAGAGACTGCAGCAACCGTATGTGTTAGATTATGTATTGAAGATGGGTTATTGGAACAAGGTGGATTAAAAACCGAAGGTAGAGGTATTAATAGTGATTTAAATAAAGCATTAAAAGATGGTGAATTATATGGTGTTAATATGTCTGCAGCAAAAAAATATTTACTACCACAACAAATAAAAATATTAAGAGATGAACTACAATTAAATAACAAACTAGTTATTTATAAAACCGATGAAAATTATGTTTATGTTGCAAATAGTAGCATAAGAGGAAAATTTATGAAGGGTATTGCGATACCATTGAGATATGCTTCGGAAATATTAATTGAAGCATAATCTTAAAAAATAAATAAAGTAAATTAAATATTAATAGGAATAAAATAAAAATGAATAGTATTCAATTAAAAAGAATAATTAGAGAAGAAATCTCTAATATATTAAATAAGACAAGTAAATCAGTTAGACCGATTAGTAGATTAACTGAAGGTGAAACATCAGAAGATATGGCTAAGTTCGGAGTGTTTACATATTACGGACCGGAAGGTGATGCTGAACCGGAAACAGCATATTTCACATCAAGAAGCGAGGCAATTAGATATGCAGAAGAAATGAGTGAATCGGCTTATGATGAGTCACCTGGTTCATTCTATATACCATCAGTAATTGAAGTATGGCCTAAGGGTAGAGATGGTAGTTGGGGTTCAAATGGTGCTCCAATATTCCAACAATATTTTGATGACTTAACTGAAACTAAAAAAAGAAATACCAATAGTAGATTAACTGAAGATTTATCTGCTGAACAAAAACGTTATGCAAGAGAAGTTGGTTTAACTGATGATGAGTTTAGAGTTAATATGATATTAGCAAAAGCAGGATTTGAAAGTTTATCAACTGATTATGTTTATTCAAAAACAGGTCGTGGTGGTTACAATGCAAATAGAAACGCATCAACAGGTAATACCGATAAGTTAATTAATGTTGCATCATTAGAAGCAAGAAGAATTAAAGAAGTTAGAAAAGCAGTTGCTCGTGGTGATGCAGGTGTTAGTTTAGCTCAACAATATGACTTTATGGAAGAGCCGGCATTGGTTGTTGCAACTGTATTTTATGACCATGCAAATGAATTGGTTGGTAGAAAAATCTATGGTGTTGATTTATAATATAAGTAAATAAGTAAATAAGGAATAAAAATAATATGTTATTTAGTGATTATCTAAAAAAAATAAATACTCAATTCTATACAGCAATAAATAATGCTGAGAAGGTTGAGTCAGCACAAATTGGTTCATTTGAAGAGTATGATGAAATATATCTATTTCAAGATGCAATAATATTAGATGAAAGAAGCTCGTATGGGTTTGAACGTAACGCAGGTATCGATACCGATATGGATGCTGATGGTAGATATATATTCAGATTTGAAGGGTATGTTGCATATACTAATGACATTGAAGGTGTGCAAGACTGTATTGATTACTATAACAATGAATCAGAAAGTATCTTTGAAGAAGGTAAATCTAAATTCAAAGGTAATACATTATCTGAAGCTTATAGTGATTATGATGATGAAGAGGAAGATACAATAAATGTATTCTTTGGTTATGACGTATCAGCCGATGAGGTTGTTGCAATATTTCCAGATGAGATTGCTGATTACAAAGGTAATATAACTTGCTATGCTCACAACGGACAACATAGTGCTTGTAGTAAAGAATATGCTAAGGAATTAAAACCAGCATCTGGTAATGAGTATAGACCATTATACAAAGAGTTAATCGGTCAAGGTTATTCTAAATTGAATATTCTTAAAAAATTAAGTATTAGGTAAATTAGTATGACTAGAAATAATTTAAGAATAAATATTAATGAAGATTGTTGGAAGGGATATAAACAAATAGGTATGAAGAAAAAGGGAAACCGTCAAGTACCTAATTGTGTACCTATTGACGAGTTACAAGAAAACTACCCAAATGATTTAGATAGTTTTGATATTGATAATAAAGGAAATTATGAAATAAATGAAAATCAATTAAGAAAAATAATTAGAGCTGAATTAATTAGTTTACTCAATGAAGGTAGTATTGATGATGATTTTATAGAGCAAGATGTAGCTGAGCTATATAGAACTATGAAAGAAAAATACTCAATCATTTCCAATCTAACAGAAGATGAGTATATGGAATTTGGTTGGGAGTTAGAAGATGCAACCGGTGATTTTGGAGAATATATACAGGGGTATTTTGTAAATCATAGAATACCAGAAGAGTCGACATTTACAAGAGGTGTTCTCAAATGGTTTTCAATGAACCGTGGTTATGAAATAAGAACAAACCTAAACTTAGTAAAGAACATCATCAGTGAATTATAAAATATAAACAATTTATAAATTAGAATTTAATATATATAAACAATTTAATATAAAGGAACAAGTCATTATGAATAACAGAAGACAAACTTTAAATGATAATTTCTCATTTGATAAACAATACACAAGAAATCAGTTTACTGATATGTTAAGTGAATCATTTGGTGACATTAAAAGAAGAAAGCAAATAACTGAAGAGCAAGAGCAGTTATTAGAGCAAGAGTATAATGATTTAATTTCAAATACAATGAATGAAGTTAAAACATTAATCAAAAGAAATGCTAAATTGTTAAAGAAACAAATAGCTGAACATTTAAAAAATGTTACTAATGAGAATTACAGAAATTTAAATACAACTAAACAATCTTTATTTGAAGATTTAGAAGGTCAATATTTAAATGAAGTTAGTAATAACTTAAATATAATATCAGAAGAGATTTTAGATAATTATTAATTAAGTGTTATAATAGGAATATATAAAATGACAAACAGTCAATTAAAAAGAGTTATCAGAGAAGAGATGACTAATGCGTTGGGTAGAAATAAATCCAACGTGGGTAATAGACGTAGATTAAATGAGGGTGGATATAATCCAATTGCAACAAGTACAATATCCGAGGTAATATCAGAGGTAATTACTGATACACAAGACCCAAAATTAGTAGCAAATGCTATATATGAAGGTTTGCGTGATGCAATGCTACCCGAAGATGATGCACCTGGGTCTGATGAATATAATGCACCATATTGGGAATTTGTTGATTGGGTTGAAACTATTAGTAAAGACTTAACTCAGAAATTAAAAGAATTAAGAAGTGAATTAATATTTACAGCCGAATCTCAACAAGATGATGAAGATGATGAAGATGAATATTAGAATAACTTAAACATCATACACAATATATTACAATCCATATTAATTAAGTTTAATATGGATTTTTTATTTATTTATATTTAATTATTTCAATTAAAATAGTGCTTGGTTATCTCGGATTTTTTTCGTAAATTGCTTTAATGTAGTTACATTTTTTCAAATAAATATAAGCTATATTATGTGTTTAAATAAATTTAAAGATTTAAAA
>JBEICW010000228.1:0-5557 GCA_040383785.1 Ignavibacteria bacterium
CATATATTGATAAAGAAGACGATTCTAAAATCAAAAGAGCCAGAGACTTAATGAAGGTTTATAAAGATTATTTAATGGTGAGCGAAATGTTGAATAATTACGCAGACAAAAATAATTTTGCCGATTACAACCCATTAGAATTTATCGAACAATATGAATTTAAAGATATTTACGGAGAATTTCAGAATTTAGAAGAATATGAGCCAAAAGAAGAAAATATTAACATGGACGATTTTGATGGAAATAATGTAATAGAAACAGCAATAGATTACACCGAAATTGAAGATGAAAAGGAAGATGAAGATAAAAATGTCTTTAGCAAAGAAGAAATTAAATTAATCAAAGAAAATTACATTTATTACAATCAAGAAAATTTTTGGGACACTCGCGAATTTAAAGATGCTAAATTATTATACGAAGGTTGCATAAATTACCACAAAATTAAAAATATCCCCTTCGATTTTGATTTGGTAGAATAAAAATAAAAATATAAGCAATTATTGCATAATATAAATGTAGAGACGACCGGCGGGTCGTCTGAAAAAAGTTTCGAATTAGCAACTATATCTCGGATAAATAGTTCTTTGAAGAAACCCCAATCTAAATCTTTCCCCAAAATGGAAAGACTTTAAGAAAATAAAAAAAAATAGGCAAAAATCGTGAAATATCGTGAAGTTTTTTGATTTTTTATTAATTGAACTTTTTAACTTTATAAAATTATGGATATAATCTATAAATATTCCAATTCATTTCTTCATTTTTGTAGATAATTCTGTCGTGTAATCTACTTGCTCTGCCTTGCCAAAATTCTAAATAATTTGGATGTAATCTATAGCCACCCCAAAAGTCAGGGTATTCAACATTTTCACCGAATTTTTCGGAATAGTCTTGAACTCTTTTTTCTAAATATTCTCTACTTTTTAGAACAGCACTTTGCTTAGATGCCCAAGCTCCAATTTGACTTTCTTTAGGGCGTGAGAAAAAATATTCTTTTGATTCTTCTTGTGTAATTTTTTCGATTACACCTTCAATTCTTACCTGACGTTCTAATTTATCCCAAAAAAATAGCAAACTAGCGTTGTTATTTTCTTTGATTTCATCGCCTTTTCTACTCATATAGTTAGTAAAAAAGACAAATCCACCCTTGGATACTTCTTTTAGCAATACTACTCTTGAAGATGGTTTATTTAACCCATCTACAGTTGATAACACCATTGCATTTGGGTCTATAAAATCTGCATTTTTTGCATCTTCAAACCACAATTTAAATTGATTCAAAGGGTCTTTTTCAATATCACTTACTGAAAGTATATCTTTTATATACTCTTTTCTAAACCCGTGTAAATTCATATTTACCTCCAAATCATATTAATATAAAATGAATATTGTTTTACAAATATATTAAAAGTAATTATAATAACAAAGAAAATAACACAGAAATAGTTATAAACTTTTTAAACCTTTTTTACCTATATCTTTTCGGAAATATTTATTATCAAAATTTATGTTAGGGATAGTGTTGTAAGCTAAATTAATCGCATTTTCTAAATTATCTGCCATGGCTGTAACAGCCAACACTCTTCCTCCTGAATTGAAGTAATTATCATCTTTTTCTTCGACTCCAGCAAAGAATACTTTAACATTAGTAATAGAATTCGCAGATTCAATTCCAGTGATCAAATTACCTTTTGCAAATGAGTCTGGGTAGCCATTTGAAGCTAAAATTACTGTACAAGCAGATTTATTGCTATTTGATAAATAAGCAGTTTTAGCAATTTTTCCAGCTGACGCGGTGTAAAATAATTCTAATAAATTTCCTTCAAAAAGTGGCAATACCACTTGTGTTTCTGGGTCACCAAATCTACAATTAAATTCTACAACTTTACCATAATTATTTTCAATCATTAGCCCAACATATAAGCAGCCAATATATTTATGTCCTTCGGTTTTCATTCCATTTAATACTTTGTCTATGATTTCAGTTTTAACTTGTTCTAATAATTTATCATTTACAATTGGAGCCGGACTATATGCCCCCATTCCACCGGTATTTTTGCCCTTGTCACCATCATATATCCGCTTGTGGTCTTGAGCTGAGGATAAAATCACATAATCATTGCCATCACAAATAGCAAAAATTGATGCTTCTTCGCCACTCATAAATTCTTCAATAACAATATTATCACCTGATGAGCCAAACATACCTTCAAATATCTCGTGAATTGAGTTTTCAGCATCTTGATAACTTTCTGCAATTATTACACCCTTACCAGCAGCTAATCCATCGGCTTTTATGACTATAGGTAAGGACAAACTTTTTGCAAAGTCAATTGCTTGGACTTTATCATTTTTAGAGAAATTCTGATAAGCTGCAGTTGGGATTCCATACTTTTGCATAAAGTCTTTAGAAAATGCTTTTGAAGCTTCTAAATTAGCAGCATATTTCTCAGGTCCGAAGCATAATATTTCATTAGAAGTAAGACTATCTGCCAATCCATCAGCCAATGGTTGTTCTGGTCCAACGATTACAAACTTAATATCATTTTGGTTGCAGAAGTCAATGATTGATGTATGATTTGATAAATCTAATTTTAGATTTTGCCCTAAACTTTTAGTGCCAGGGTTACCTGGTGAAATGTAAAAATTGCCTAAGGAAAATTCATTATTATTGAAAGTGAATACTTTGTTTTTTGAAGTTCTAACTATTGTTTCAGCGATTGCGTGTTCTCTTCCACCACCACCAATTAATAGTACGTTTAGATTTTTTGTCATTTTTGTAGTTTATTTTGTTGTATTAGTATTTTTTTTCAATGGTTTATGTTATTAAATATAGCAAAATGTTTAAAGAATTGCATAATATTTTAAATAAAATTTTATAATTTGCAATTCATTTTAAAGCAATTACAAATAATTCAATTAATAATTAAAAATAGTATTTTTTATTTGTAGTCAATACATTTATAAAAAAGAATTTTTGATATTTAATAAAATAAAAAAGCAATTTAAAAAAAATTAAAGTTATTATTCCAAAAATTAATTCAAAGAGTACAAAAATGGCTGAAGATAAAAAAAGTGTAGAGAAAAAAGAGGTTGCCGCTATATATAAATATAAGGTCGCTAATGAAGATAAGCTAAAAGCTGTTAAATTAGCAATGGAGCAAATCGAAAAAGCTCACGGTAAGGGCTCTATTATGAAACTGAGTGACAAAAGTTTAGAAAATGTAGAATTTGTTCCAACTGGATGTATGTCTTTAGATGCTGCAATTGGTATTGGCGGGGTTCCACGTGGTAGAATTATCGAAATCTTCGGACCTGAATCCTCAGGTAAAACAACAATTTGTTTGCATATTTTGGCAGAAGCACAAAAAACAGGTGGTTTATGTGCATTTGTGGATACTGAACATGCTTTGGATATAAATTACGCTCAAAGATTAGGTGTTGATATTAATAACTTATTATTATCACAGCCAGAATATGGTGAGCAAGCATTAGAAATCGTAGAGACTTTAGTTCGCTCTGGTGGTATAGATGTAGTAGTTGTCGACTCAGTTGCAGCATTAACTCCAAGAGCAGAGATTGAAGGTGAAATGGGTGATTCTCAAATGGGCTCACAAGCAAGATTAATGTCTCAAGCAATGAGAAAATTAAATGCTGCAATTGGCAAGTCGAAAACTACAGTAATATTTACTAATCAATTAAGAAGTAAAATTGGGGTAGTTTATGGTAATCCAGAGACAACTACTGGTGGTAATGCTTTGAAATTCTTTGCCTCTGTTAGAATAGATATTAGACGTAAAGAAGTTATCAAAGATGGTAATGATATAATTGGAAATAGAGTTAAGTGTAAAATTGTAAAAAATAAAGTAGCCCCACCTTTCAAAGAAGTAGAATTTGATATTATGTACAACGAAGGTATTTCTAAAATTGGAGATATGATAGATGTGGCAACCGAACACGGAATTATCCAAAAATCTGGCTCATGGTATGGATTTGATGGCGAAAGAGTACAAGGTAGAGAAGGATTGAAAAAATTACTTGTAGAAAGTCCAGAAATGGCGAGAAAATTAGAAGTGCAAACATTAGAAAAATTAAATATCCCGATGCACGATTAATAAATTAAAATAATTTAAAAAAGAAAATTAACATTCCAAAAGATTAAATTAAAAAATGAATAAAGATATAAAATTAGTTTTAGATTATATTGATAATAATCAAGATAGATTTTTAGAAGAATTAAAAGATTTTTTGAGATTTCCAAGTGTGAGTACAAAAACTTCTCATAAACAAGATATTAAAAATTGTGCAGATTGGATTTGTGAGCAATTCAAATCAATGGGAATTGAAAATGTTTGGCAAAATGAAGAGTATGGCAATCCATTGGTTTTGGTAGATTATAAAGTGAGTGAAGATAAGCCTACTTTATTGATTTATGGACATTATGATGTTCAGCCAGAAGATCCTATTAACTTATGGAAAACTCCACCATTTGAGCCAGATATTAGAGATGGCAAAATTTATGCAAGAGGTGCTGCAGATGATAAAGGGCAAGTATTTATACATATCAAAGCTGTAGAATCATATTTAAAAGCTCATGGCTCTTTACCAATTAATATTAAGTTTATTATTGAAGGCGAGGAAGAGTCAGGTTCGGAAGCTATTGATAAATATGTAAAAACTCATCAAGATGTTCTTAAATGTGATGCTGTTTTGATTTCAGATACAGGCTGGTTCGCACCAAATTATCCAACATTATCTTATGGATTGCGTGGAATAGCAGTTTTTGAAATGACCCTAACAGGACCAAATCGAGATTTACATTCTGGAATGTATGGTGGTGCAGTTGCTAATCCTTTGATAGAACTTTCAAAAATCATTTCTAATTTATTTGATGCAGATGGAAAAATTACTGTACCTGGACTTTACGATAATGTATTGCCAATTACAGAAGTAGAAAAAGCAGAATTTGCCAAATTGCCATTTGATAGAAAAGAATATATGGAAGATTTGGAGATTAAAGGTGAAGGGGGCGAAAGCGAATATTCAATTGTAGAAAAAGTATGGATGCGTCCATCTTTAGATATTAATGGTTTATTTGGCGGATATATCGAAGAAGGTCATAAATCAATAATCCCATCAATTGCGACTGCAAAAATCTCAATACGTTTGGTGCCTAATCAAACATTTGAAGAAATTAATCAAAAATTCAAAGAATATATAGAAAGTGTAGTTCCTGCTTCTATGAAATTAAGTATGAACGTACATCACGGAGCTAATCCAGTGGTAGTAGATATAAATAATGATTATATTAAAAAGGCACAGGCGGCTTTGACTAAAGCATTCAATACATCAGTAGGGTTTACACGCGAAGGTGGCTCAATTCCAATTGTAGAGCTATTCTCAAATGAATTACATTGCCCTGTAGTACTTATGGGTTTTGGATTGGATAGTGATAATATCCACTCACCAAATGAAAATTTTGTTTTGAGTAATTTCTTTGGCGGAATTAAAGCAGTAAGTCATTATTTTGAAGAGTTAGCATAATTTAAATATTTTAAAG
>JBEICW010000229.1:0-5548 GCA_040383785.1 Ignavibacteria bacterium
AAGTAAAGTTATTCAAGATTCAGTCAAAAACAAAAATAATATTGGTAAAGAATTAGTTTATGCTATCAAATATTTTGAATTAGCAAGAAAATTTATGGATACAACTAATTTTAATCCTATTAATACTCTAATTTTTGAAAGTTTATACAAATCTTATTTACTCAAAAAAAATTATCTTAAAACCTACGAAAATTATAGAGAATTTACTATATTCAAGGATTCAGTTTATAGTAGAGAAAATAAAAATGCATTGGTAGAATTTGAAAGTAAATTAGAATTAGAATTAAAAAGAAAACAACTCAAAATTAAAGAATTAGAGATAGAAAAAGCAAAAGCAAATCAATTATTTACAATCATTGCTTTGGTTTTGGTGATAGCATTACTAATAACCTTTATATACTTATTTACTGCTAACTTAAAGAAAACAAATTTACTCGAAGTACAAAACATTAAAATTAATGACATAAATCAAACAAAAGATAAATTATTTGCTATTATTGCTCATGATTTAATTAACCCAATTTCAAACTTTAAAAATGTAACTCAGGTACTCCATGATTTATTTAAAGAGTTAGATGAAGCTGAGCAATTAGAGTACCTAAGTCTTATGAAAGACTCTTCTGAAGGACTATTAGATATGTTAAAAAACCTTTTGGAATGGTCTCACATCCAAAGAGGGCAAATTGATGTAAAAACGGATACTTTCCCATTATTAAATATTATTAATCAAAATTTTAGTTTATTCAAAGTTTCTGCTACAAATAAATCTATAAATCTGCATACTAATATTACTGATGAAAATTTAAATATAATTGCTGATTATAATTTGTTTACTACAACTGTTAGAAATATAATTTCAAATGCTATCAAATATACTCCTGAAGGTGGTGAAATATTAATTATAAATGAAATTATTAACGTAAATAATCAAAAACAATTAGAATTAAGAATCAAGGATAGCGGTATTGGGATTTCCAAGGAAAAAATTGATAAATTATTCAATTTAGCAAGTATAAAATCTACTCCAGGTACTCACAACGAAAAAGGTACAGGATTGGGACTACTATTATGTAAAGACTTTATGGAATTACAGAACGGTACAATAAGAATAGAAAGTGAAGAGGGGCAGGGAACAACATTGATATTAACTATTCCGGCAGCATAGTCTCCAAGTGTTACTTAATTAATATCCAAGTGGCATAATTGCAAGAATTACAAAGTATATCATAAAGAAAACATAAAAAAATATTAGGTAGTAATTGATACTACTTACTGTTTTTAGTTTAATAACTATTAGAAATAACTATGATTAACATATAGAACAAAAATATTATTGAATTATAATTCTTTTTCTAATGTATTTTTCATTAGCGATTCTAACTTCTGCTATATAGTCACCAGCGGGCATTTTTTTGCCGTTATCATCTCTGCCATTCCAATTTAGAGTGTAATTACCACTTGGCTGATTACCATCAAATAATTTTGCGATAACAACAGCACTAATAGAATAAATTACCACCATGACATTTGTTGGTTTATCTAGTTTATAATTAATTTCTGGACTAACGTCTTCAGTAATTCCCAAAAACCTGCCAATATCATCAAAATTTACACGCACACCATTTCTACTATAAGTATTTACAAAAGGCACATAAAAGGCATTAGCAATGTTTATTTCCCTTTGTACAACTTCTGTTGGGTCAGGTAAAAAATATTCCTTAGGTAAACTTGAAAGCCCTTCCATAGCCAAGGCAACATCACTTTTTTTAATGTTTTTCAAATATTCATACCAAGTATATTGAGTTAGGTGCAAATCATTCCAAATTCTTGTACCTGAGGTAACATTACTTCTCATAGCTCTATAATAAGCACTATCTTGAGAGGGAGTAAAAATTATATTGTCATCATTATAAGAGCTTGGTAAATTATCTTCTTTTTGAATTTTTAAAGTATCAATTTTAAGAATTGTTTCTTGTTTGATATCATTGATTTGGTTAGCAAAAGTTTGATTATTGCAATTCAATAAGAGTACTAATACTCCAAAAAAAACAAAACTAAAGTGTTGTCTAAATGCTGAAGTAAATTTTAGATTAAATTTTAGTTTATATATTAGTTTATATATTAGATTATATGTTAAAGGCTTAAAGTTCAAATTGATATTCAATGAAATTAATAATAAAATGGTTTCATAAATTAGTTTTGGTAATAAAATAAAAGACGTTACATTTTCAATTTTAATTGTTTATTATCAATAAATAGTAACTTACTGTAATGAAGTTATTATTTTTACACTAATAATTATAACAAACACAAATAATATCAATTAATGGTGGGTTTACAAATAAAGTAATTCACTTGATTTCACGTCAATATTCTAAAGGAGTTTAAAATGTCAAAAATCATATTAACAGCAGTTTTTATATTTTTAAATTTAATGTCTTGTAATTCACAAGATAATTCTAAACAAAACAATTCTAAACAATATAATAAAGAAGATATGTCACATAACGATAGTAAAGAATATGGTAATTTCAGAGTAAAAAAATCTGAATCAGAATGGAAAGAAATTCTAACTCCAGAACAATACAGAATTTTGAGACAGAAGGGTACTGAGCGACCTTATTCTGGTGAATATAATGTATTTTATAAAAAAGGACAATACGCTTGTACTGCCTGTGGAAATGTATTATTTACATCGGACACAAAGTTTGATTCACATTGTGGCTGGCCATCTTTTTATGATGCATTAGATAAAACTAAAATTAAAGAAATTGAAGATAACACTTTGGGTATGAGTAGAATAGAAGTAGTTTGTGCTGATTGTGGTGGTCATTTGGGACATGTATTTAATGACGGACCAAAACCAACAGGGCTTAGATATTGCATTAATTCCGTTTCTATACAGTTTGTTGATGAAAGTAAAAACGAAGATAAAAAAAATAATGACTCATTAGAAACATCTACTGATAAATAAGAAATAGAAAATAGGAAAATGAATTTCGATGAGTTATAATCAAACTGATAATCAAACTGATAATCAAACCCAAATAGATAATGAAACTTTAATTTATTTAAAAACATTAAAAATATTATTTGAAAAGTATGTTTTTAGTGATATATTTAATAATGTTGAAAGTCATAATTTAATTTATCAAAGTGATTTGAAAAATGAAATATTAGAAAATCATTTGAAAAACCACTTTGATTATAATATTGATAATAATGAAATTATAGATTATTTAGATGTAAATGAATTTTGTAATTTGTTATTTAATGATTATGTTAAGTATGAAATTAATGATGAATTAAAGTATCATTACTTGAGTTCATATATCAAGTTTATTTTTGATTTTGATAGTAATTTATCGTTAGTTACAAATCCAAAAATTGATGATGAAACTTATGAAAATCTTTCACAAATTGCCAATATTATAATATTTGCAATTTACAAAGAAATAATTGACCCAATCTTAGGCTCAATTTTAATAGCGGAAATTTGGCCCCTTGTTTCTTACGATTCACGATTAAATAAATTCATTGGACGTGAAATGGAAATAAACGAGATTCGAAATCAAATCAAAGAAACTAACGACCCAAAAATAATTTTGGAATTAGAAAATAAGATTATACACGAAAAAAGAAAATTGATTTTCGAATCTCAAATGTTCATAGTCTCCAATACAAGATAATCAAATATAAGATAAACTGTATCATATATTAGTTTTATTTAGTTATTGTCATATATTTGCAACATTTTCATTAGTTTTGTTATAATTATAATGAAACAAACCTAAAATTAAATGCAACTTACTCAAGAGCAAATAAATATTATCAATTCCACTGGCGACATCAAAATAAATGCTGTGGCTGGCTCTGGAAAGACAACTACATTGGTGGAATATGCAAAAGCTCGCAGAAATAGTAAAATCCTATATATCGCATTTAATAAAACTGTAAAATTAGAAGCAATTCGCAAATTTAGTGAAAATAGCCTAAATAATGTAAGAGTGGAAACTGCCCATTCATTAGCTTTTAAGTCTATTGTACCTCAATATAATTACCAAATCAAGCCCAATGGTTATAAAATTTATGAAATAGCAGATTTGCTAAATATTAGCGTAATTGGAGATAGATATACGCGGTTTATAATTGCTAATCATATTAATAAATTTGTCTCCTATTATTGTAATAATAAAGCACAAGCCATAGAAGATTTTGATTATAAGCAGATTGTAACCTCCCCGCAGGCAATTACTTTTGTAGATAATTATTATACTCTAATCCGCAAAAAAACAATAGAATTTATCTCAAAAATGGATAATGGCGAGCTGGAAATTATTCATGATTTTTATCTCAAGAAATTTCAACTAAGTAGCCCAATTTTAAATTATGACTTCATACTTTTTGATGAGGGGCAGGACGCATCTGAAGTTATGTATGATATTTTTGTTAATCAAAAAGCAACAAAAGTGATCGTGGGCGATACTCACCAGCAGATTTATGGCTGGCGATATGCAATAAATACTCTTGAAAAGGCGGAATTTGACAACTACAATTTATCAACCAGTTTCAGATTTAACCAAAATATTGCAGACTTAGCAATGAGTATTTTGGATTACAAACACGAAGTAAAAACGCCACCAAATATTGAAATAATTGGAAATGGAAATAGCCAAAGTAACAATACAAAAGTTGTTATTGGACGAACAAATATCGGACTTTTGATAAAAGCAATTGATTATATAGTTGAGAAAAAAGCCAAACAAAAGATATATTTTGAGGGGAACATTCATTCATATACTTATGCTGAAAATGGCTCATCACTTTATGATGTTCTGAATTTATACAACGAAAAGCAGTCTATGGTTAAAGACAAATTAATCAAAGAAATGAAAAACGTTAAGGATTTGGAAGACTATATCAAAAAAACCGATGATATGCAGCTTTCGATGATGTTGGAGCTTGTAAAAGAATATGGAAATGAAATACCGCGTTTATTGCAGAAAATTAAGGATTGCCACGTAGAAGATGATAAAAAGCACGAAGCAGAGATAATTTTTTCGACTGTCCATAAATGCAAAGGAATGGAATACGACAATGTGCAGTTGGTAAATGATTTTATCAATAAAGAAAGAATTGATAAGATGTTAGAGGATATTGGCATAGATAAAAACAAAACTTATGATAATACTAACAAAAAAGGTAATGAAAAAACAGAAAGTGAGGTAATTGCAAAAATAATTGAAGAATTAAACATACTTTATGTAGCAATTACGCGAACTAAAAATAGAATATTTATTCCGATAGATTTAATTCCAGATGGTTTTCCAGAGTTTCCAAATATCAAACGACTAAAATCGCGTGATGTGAGCGAAGTAGCAAATACCAAATCTGCGAACTTCAAATCATTCCAAGAAAGTTTGGCAAAACCTAAAAAAGCAAGAACTAAAAGAGAAACAATAGCACCAATAGTAACAAAATCTAATAACTTAAACTATGTGTAAGTATATTAATTTGGTAATGAAAAAATAAGTGAAAAGAAAACATT
>JBEICW010000230.1:0-5532 GCA_040383785.1 Ignavibacteria bacterium
ATTCAAAATATTTGAGATATTAAGATTAATTTGTTAAACAATGTTAAATCATAATAAATCTATATTTAAAAGATATTCCGCAAAGTGAAACAAAAAAGAAAAAAGGATTAAAATGGCAGATATCAAAATAACAAAAACAACCATAAGTAGATTTGACAATGTAGATTGGAATAATTTAGGATTTGGTCGTTTTTTTAGTGACCACGTTTATGTTGCCGATTATATAAATGGAGAGTGGACAGATGGTGAAATTATGCCTTATGGCGATTTACTATTTGAACCCGCAATGTGCACTTTGCATTATGGTCAAACAATTTTTGAAGGTTTAAAAGCATTTAGATCTGTTGATGGTGGAATAAATATTTTTCGCCCAGATATGAATGCAAAAAGATTAAATACATCAAGTGTTAGGGTTTGTATTCCTGAATTTAGCGAATATAGATTTTTGGACGCAATTCACGATTTAGTTAAAGTTGACCAAAATTGGGTACCGGATGGAATTGGAAAATCGCTTTATTTAAGACCTGTTGTTTTTGGTACTGGAAACTTTTTGGGTGTTCATAAGTCAGATACGTACAAAATGATAATAATGGGCTCGCCAGTTGCATCATATTATACCGAAGGACTTAATCCACTTAAAATTTTAATATCTCACGAATTTGTTAGAGCAGTGAGAGGTGGATTGGGCACTGCAAAAACAGCCGCAAATTATGCTGCTTCTTTACTTGCAACAGAAAAAGCAAAAGCTGCGGGATTTTCGCAAGTATTATGGTTAGATGGAGTAAACTTAGAAAATATTGACGAAGTTGGAGCAATGAATATTATGTTTGTTATTGGTGATGAATTAATTACACCACCTCTAACACAAGGTACTATTCTGGCTGGTGTTACTCGCGATACTGTAATTAAATTAGCTGAAGATATGGGACTTCAAGTTGCAGAAAGAGCTATAAAAGTTAAAGAAGTTTTTGATGCTCATAGAGTTGGATTATTAAAAGAAGTTTTTGGAACAGGAACTGCTGCTGTAATTTCCCCAGTTGGTTTATTGCATTATCAAGGTAATTCAATTGTTATTAATGATAATCAAATTGGATATTATACTCAAAAATTCTATGATACTATTGTTGGTATTCAAAGAGGTTCAATTGAGGATAAATTTAATTGGAATTTCAAAATTAGTTTATAATTAATTTATAATTAGTTTATAATTTGCATCTTAATTTGAATTAAATATTGTTATCATTTCAAAAATAATTTAAGCAAGTTTACTATAAAATTTTTAATAAATTCAGAAAAAAATCAAAAATATTATTATTTAAAGTCTTAAGTTCTTAATTTTACAATTAGAACTTAAGACTTTTTTGTTTTTTATTTTTAATTTCAAAATAATCAATCAAATTAATCAATCAAAATAATCAATTAAAATAATCAATTAAAATAATCAATTAAAATTTAACTATCAAAATCTAACGTTCAAACTTAACAATCAAGATGACAATCGAAAATAACAACAGCAGCCACAATCATTCAAAAGTAACTGCAGCAAGTTTGCTGATTACCTTAGGTATAATTTATGGCGATATCGGAACATCACCACTTTATGTTTTAAAAGCAATTATCGGAAATCAAGCAATAGATCCCGACACAATTTTGGGTGGAATATCTGCTATCTTTTGGACTTTGACAATGCAGACTACTTTGAAATATGTGATTTTAACATTAAGGGCTGATAATCATGGCGAAGGTGGAATATTTGCACTTTATACTTTAGTTTCTAAACTCAAATCTAAATGGTTGATAGTCCCGGCTATGATTGGTGGAGCTGCACTATTGGCTGATGGTATGATTACACCTCCAATTTCTATTTCTTCAGCAATAGAAGGTTTGAGAATATTACCACAATTTCAAGAAATAAACACTGTACCAATAATTATATTTATACTTGGTTTTTTATTTTTTTTCCAGCAATTTGGAACAGCATTGGTAGGAAAGTTCTTTGGACCTATTATGTTTACTTGGTTTTCAATGTTGGCAATATTAGGGATTGCTCATCTTAGTACTAATTTAGAGGTTTTAAAAGCAATTAATCCATATTATACTTATCAATTGTTGGCAAATCATCCTAATGGATTTTGGCTTTTGGGAGCTGTATTTTTATGTACTACTGGCGCTGAGGCAGTTTATTCTGATTTAGGACACTGCGGTAAAGATAATATCAGAATTTCATGGGGATTTGTAAAAGTTGCATTGCTATTGAATTATATGGGGCAAGGTGCTAATTTATTAAAACATAGTGGTGAAATAATTCCTAATATTAATCCTTTTTATGCACTAATGCCTGATTGGTTTTTGATTCCAGGAATTATAATTTCAACTTTAGCAGCAATAGTAGCATCTCAAGCATTAATTAGTGGCTCATTTACATTAATTAACGAAGCGATTAGGTTAAACTTTTGGCCCAAAGTTAAAGTTATGTACCCAACTGATATTCGAGGACAATTATATATCCCATCTACAAATTGGTTACTTTTTACCGGTTGTGTAGCGGTTGTTTTGTACTTTAGAGAATCATCAAATATGGAAGCAGCTTATGGATTGGCAATTATTATTACAATGATGATGACAACTACTTTATTATACTTTTACCTTAAAGTTACTAATGTTAACAAATTTGCTTTATTTGGATTTTTGATAGTTTATTCTTCAATTGAACTTTCATTTTTTGTTGCAAATGCTGTTAAATTTGCTCACGGTGGTTGGTTCATTTTATTATTTGCAACAGCTTTATTAATAACAATGGCTATTTGGCACAAAGCAAGACTTATCAAAAATAAATATGTAGAATTTACTAAGTTAAAACCATTTATAGAAATAATCAAAGACTTGAGTAATGATAGTACAATTCCCAAGTATGCCTCAAATTTAGTTTATCTTACAGGTGCTGATAATCCAGAAGAAATTGAAAGTAAAATAATTTACTCTCTGCTCCAAAAACAACCCAAAAGGTCAGATATATTATGGTTTGTGCACGTCAATGTAATGGATGAACCTTATAGAATGGAATATGAAGTTAAAGAAGTTTTGGTTGGAAAAATCTATCGCATAACTTATAATTTAGGATTTAGAGTAGAGCCAAGAATTAATCTATTCTTTAGAAAAGCAATAGAAAGTATGGTTAGAAATGAAGAAATAAGTATAATAAGCAAATATCCATCTTTAGAAAAACATAGAATAGTTGGCGACTTTAAATTTGTAATTTTTGAAAAATATTTCTCATTTGATAATGAATTTCCATTGTGGGACAAGCTTATACTTAAGGGACACGATTTATTAAAAAAATTCAGTTTATCCGAAGAAAGAGCCTTTGGATTGGATACAAGTTCGGTTATAATTGAAAAGATACCATTAGTTATTGTGCCAATAAAAGGGATAAAACTAATAAGATTAAATGAAGACAAAGAGGAAATTTTGTAATAATTATAATTTGTAATGTTATATATTCTATAAATTACCACGCTATTTATGGTGTGGTTTTTTTTTATTTCCCACTCAATTTCAATTTTATTTTTGAAATTTGTTCAACTAAAATTTTATTTAGACGCATTCTTTGATTATAAAACCAAAAATCAAAATGAAAGATACATTTCAAACTCACATTTGTAAGTAAGGTAATTTGATACCAACTCTTTGTCGATTGAATCGACATAGTTCAAACCTATGTCGATATTTTTCGATTTTTTCGACATAGATATGTGAATTATTGATGAAAATTAGAAAAAATCAATAGAAAATACTCAAAATTCGATTTTTATTTAACTATTCCCACTTTTCAATCTTAATCCAAAAACCACGTCTATAATAATTCTATAACCATACTTTCTAATTATTCCAATAAAAGTAAACTAATTAATTTCTTATTTCGTTTTCTTTGAAAAACAGGAACATTATGCAAACTTTACAAATTGAGATTAAAAATCCAAAAGTATTAAAACTACTTAGTGATTTGGTGGACTTAGAATTGATTAATATCAAAGAAACAAAGTCATTATTAGAAATTACAAACAACTTTCCAATTGCAGAGGATATTTCGTTTGAGGAAATAACAAATGAAGTAGAAATAGTAAGAAATATTAGATATAATTAATTATGATTAAGATAATTTTAGTTACAAAAATTTCTACACTAAGTAATTTTATATCATATCATTTATTTTAACCCTACCAATTTTTCAATCAAAACCCAAAAACCACGTCTATAATAATTCTATAACCTAACTTTCTAATTATTCAAATAAAAGTAATTTCAATTACTTATATTTGTAATTAATGAAGATAATTACAAATTAAAAAATAAAAAAAATCCATGCTAAATTTAACTACGAAAATTAGCATGGAAAATATATGATATTAATTTTTACTTTTTTTATTTAATAAATCATAAAATATTAAAATTAATACAAAAATAAGTGGAATAATATAATTATGCATACTTATTACATTAGTATTTTTAACGAAATAATATTTTTTGATTTGTAAATATGATGTTACCATAAAAAAATATAAAACATAATAAAAAAAATAATGTTTAACTCTTTGAATCGTATTTTTCAATTTTGATTTTAACATAAATATTCTCACCATGTCATCATATCGGAAGCAACTATAGCTATTATAGTTCCTACGATTGTTGGATTTATGGTAAAAGCTACAGCGTCAACAATTTCTTTTTTGTTTCGTTCAATAAAATCTCGGAAGTGATTTCTCTTTTTAATACCTGCAGGTGTATAAGGTGGGTAAATATGTGGCTCACTGTTCCAATATAAATATGAATATTCCCATATTGCTTTAGATTTTAATAAAGTATAGTTCGTTGAACTATTACTAAACTGATTAAAAAAGATATCTACACTATCTTTCGTTAGATTATTAGAAGTATAAGCTTGATTTAACAAAGGTATCAATGTTGATACTGTAATAGAATCTGTATATCCTAAATTTAAAGATGCATAAAGTAGGTCGTCTAATTTATAATATAAATCATTTAAAACAGGATTACCATTTAAAGTATCAAATACACCTGCTGTTGTAAATATATTATTCATTTTGTTAATTTCTATAGTTATTTCAGTGTTTGTATAACCTTTTGAAAGGAAAAATTCCCTAGCACTTGTTATTGAATTGTTGTAAGCTGTCTGTGTGTGGTACATATTTCCTTGGTAGTAAAAATTTACATAATTAGTATCAAAATAATTATCATGATAATAATTTAAACCGTCGTTATGTAAAACACCATAATTAAGAAAAGGATTACCCACATTATTAACTAAATTTGTTACGTTTGTATTACTTGTGGTTTGTGGTTGGGGAATCTGGGTATCCGTACATGAGGCGAAGGTCAAAAATAGCAGTAAGAACATGTTGTAAGAACATTTTGTAAGAACATGTTGTAAGAACATTTAGAACCTTTAAAATAATTAAAAAACAAATCTAATACATAATTAAACAAATAAAAAATAATATTTAAGAATATTTG
>JBEICW010000231.1:0-5511 GCA_040383785.1 Ignavibacteria bacterium
CAAAATATCTAAAATTTAAAATTATGAATAACAAAATAGAATTAAATTCAATATATAATAACTTAATTGATAGACTTAATCAAACAATTAATAAATTTAATATTACTAAATTTATTAGCAGTTTTTTAATATCTTTAATTGTAATTATACTTTCTATTAATATATTTGTATTGATAGAATTTTTTGTAAATGGCAGCAAAGAGTTCCGTACAAGTTTATTTTTTACTTTGCTTGCCATTAGTATAATTTCATTTGTAGTCTTAAATTTCAAATCAATTTTATCAATTTTGAAAATTAAATATTCACCTAATATCAAAGATATTTCTTTGCAAATTGGTGATAAATTTCCCGAAATTAAAGATAAATTATTTAATTCTATAGAATTATATGATAATTATATCAATAAAAGTATTGAAAATTCTAATTTTGGTATTTCCAAAGATTTGATATTATCAGATTTAGATTATACTAATAATTTGACTAAAAATATAGATTTTAACTCAATTATTGATAATAGTAATACAAAAAAACTATTACCAATATTACTATTTTTTGTGGTTTTTACAGCTGGACTAAGACTAAATAATGATTATTCATCTGCACTTGTTAGATTATTTAATTATAGCAAATCTTACATACCCAAAGCTCCTTTTCAATTAGTTAGCATTAACAAAAATGAAATATTCGTAGAAAAAGGCAATAGTGTAAAATTGGAGTATAAAGCAACAGGATTAGCACCAAATTACATTGAAGTAGTTGTAGAATCACAAAATTCTAATATAATAACTAATAATTCAAAAAAATACATTAATGAAAATAATTCAAATCAACAAACTTATAAAGTAAAATTATCTAACAAAAATTCATATAAATTTGAACTACCAAATATCAAAGAAAAGTATAAAGTTTTTGCAAAAGCCGTTTGGTATGATGAAGATATCAAAACCAAAGAAACCAATATTTTACTTACAGTAATACCTGAAATTGTTAGTTTAGATGGAAACGTAAGGTTTCCAAGTTATGCTAATCAACCAGAGATAAAGTTAAGTATTGATAATGCTGATATAATTGCACTTAGAGGCTCGAATACAAATATTAGTGTATCATCTAATTTTGAAATAACAAAAGCAAAATTAATTTTTGAAAAAAGAAATGATTTAGCTGAAAGTAGTGATGTTGCGAGTGATGAAAATGATGAAAATAATGAAAATGAAATTATTAAAGCAATAAAAAAAATATCAGATAAAAATGATAAAAAAGATTCAGTTGCACAAAATTTGAAAGAAACACAAATGACTGTTAGTGGTAAAAAGGCAAATATTAGCTTTCCAGTAAAAGAATCGGGTAACTATTGGATTGAAATTGAGAATAATCAAGGTAGAAAAAATTTATATCCTGTAAAATATTCAATTTTAGCATTAGAAGATGAATATCCTAATATAATTTTGAATGAGCCAACTAAAGATTTGAATGTAAAAGACAACTTATCTGTCCCTATAATTGTTAATATTGCTGATGATTATGGATTTAAAAGTTTGAGTTTATATTATAGATTAATTGAATCAAAATATGATGAGCCAAGTGGGGAATGGGAAAAATTAGATATTACATTAGAGAACAAAGATAATAATATGACAGTTTATTATGTTTGGAATTTAAAATTATTAAATATCACTCCAGAAGATAAATTTGAATATTATTTGGAAGTTGCTGATAATGATGCCTTTTCGGGATATAAAAAAGCTGTTACAAAAACATTAAATGTTAGAATGGTATCATTTGAAGAAACACTAGAAATTGCAGAAAAAAGCCAAGAAGCAATACAAAAGCAAATAGAAACAGCACTCAAAAAAAGTGAAGAAGTACGAAAAGAAATTCAAGAACTTAGAAAGGATTTGATTAATAGCAAAAATCAACAAGAATTAAGTTGGGAACAAAAAAAGAAAGCAGAAGCAATAGCAAAAAAACAAGAAGAAATTCAAAAGTCAATTGAACAAACTGAAAAAGACTTAGAAAAGTCAATTGAGCAGATGAAGGAAAATAATGTTTTATCTGAAGAAACTCTGCAAAAGTATATGGAATTGCAAGAGTTACTAAAGGAGGTAAATAATGCAGAAATGCAAAAAATGGCTCAAAAGATGCAAGATATGATGAAAAAAATGTCACCAGAAGAAATGCAAAAAGCCATAGAAAGTGCGAAATTTGACGAAGAAATGTTCAAAAAAAGTATTGAAAGAACTAAAAAATACCTTGAGAAACTAAAATTAGAACAAAAAACAGATGCTGTTAAAAAGTTTGCAGAAGAATTAGCAAAAAGACAAGATGAGTTAATGAAAAAAGCTGATGAAAATAAAAAATCAGACTCAAAAGAAAATGAATCAAAAGAAAATCAAGAGCTTGCCAAAGAGCAAAATGACCTTAAAAAGGACATAGAAGGCTTAGAAAAGCAAATGGAAGACTTAGAAAAGCAAATGGAGAAAGCCGATAAAGCAGGCGAAGAAACTTTCAAAGAAGCTGAGGAAGAGTTCGACCCTGAAGAAATGAAAAAAGAAATGGAAGAAGCAAAACAAAATTTGCAAAAAAATGATAAAAAATCTGCAAAGAAAAACCAAAAGAAAGCTAAAGATAAATTAGTTAAGCTTGCAGATAAAATGCAAAAAATGAAGCAAGAACTTCAAAATAAAATGCAAAAGGAAATTGAACGCCAATTTAATAAAAATATAAACGATTTAGTTCAATTATCCAAGCAACAAGAGCAGTTAAACAAAAAAACTCAATCATTGAGCAACAATTCTAATAATATGAATAGTGCTATTGAAGATCAGGGTAAAATTACTCAAGCTATGAGAAATGCATTGGAAAATACTGCCAAACTTGCTGAACAAACAATGGCAATCCAAAGTGAAACAATAGAAGATATGCTTGGAGCAATCCAAAAAATGGAACAAGCACAGCAAGAATTGCAAGATAGACGTAGTAGTAATGGTGCAAAATCTCAAAAAGAGGCAATGTCTGGAGTGAATTCGGCTGCCAAATCTATGCAAGCTTCATTAAAAGATATGAAGAATGGTGGCGATGGTTCATGTGATAATCCAGGTGGAAGTGGTGAGGGTAGCAGCGGAAGTGGCGGTGGAAAAGGAATGCCTATGGGAAGTGGTGTTGGTCAAAAAATGCAACAAATGATGGCACAACAAAAAATGGTCCAAGAAGCAATGCAAAAAATGATGCAAGGGCAACAGCAAGGACAAGGTCAAAGTGGGGAAGGGCAACAAAGTGGAAAAGGTAAAAGTCCAAGCCAAATGAGTGCCGAAGAAAAAGCAGAATATGGACGACTAAAAGGTGAACAAGGCAAAGCTTTGAAATCTATGGAAGAACTAGCTAAAGAACAAGAAAAGTTCAAATCTAAAGACCCAGTAAAAAATGACCAAATGCGAAAAGCATTAGAAGAAATGAAAGAAGTAATGTCAGATATAAATTCTGGGAATGTTGATAAAAATACTTTCAAGAAGCAAGAAAGAATTTTATCTAAATTATTAGAAATCTCTAAATCTGAAAATGAAAGAGACAAAGAAGAGAAAAGAGAAGCAAATGAAGGTAAAAACTATATGCAAAAATTTAATGGAGATATCTTATCCGAAGAAGATAAAGAAAAAGTAATTCAAGATTTGCTTAAATCATTAAAATTTGGATATAGCAAAGATTATGAAAAAATTATCAAAAGATATTTGAATAATCTTAAAAATGAACCTATAAAAAATTAGAATTTTGTATATATCATACCAATATTTGTAAATATTAAATAAATTTATTTACATTAATCGTAATTCTTTGCGAAATAAGTTGATTTTGTTTAATTTGCTAAAATATATTTACTTAATTTAGAAAAAGTTATTTTTATAAAATTTAATTGGAGTTTAGTTAAATGATAGTAGAAGTCGTAATGCCAAAAATGGGCGAATCACTTCAAGAAGGCACAATAATTAATTGGTTAAAAAAAGAAGGTGATTTAGTAGAACGCGATGAAATGATTTTAGAAATTTCTACTGATAAAGTTGATACCGAAGTTCCATCTCCAGTAGCTGGAATCCTTAAAAAAATTCATGTTCCTGTAGAAACAACTGTATTGGTTGGTACTTTGATTGCAGAAATCGAAACTGATGCAAGTGCATCTGCTTCTGCACCGGCTCCTGTGGCTGTTGCAGCTGCTCCTGTAGTAGAAGTTGCTCCAGTACCAGCACCAGTAGTTGTAGAAACGCCAGCTCCTGCCGCTGCGGCACCAGTAGCAACTGCACCAGTAAGTGGTGGAAATACAATTGACTTGGTAATGCCAAAAATGGGCGAATCACTTCAAGAAGGAACTATTGTAAAATGGTTGAAAAAAGTTGGTGATGTTGTAGAACGTGATGAAATGGTTTTAGAAATTTCTACTGATAAAGTAGATACTGAAGTTCCATCTCCAGTAGCTGGTACATTAGTTGAAATTTTAGCACAAGAAGAAGAAACATTATTAGTTGGAAGCGTAATTGCAAGAATTTCTACTGGCGGTTCTGCTGTAGCATCTGCTCCAGTTGCTGCTCCAGCACCAGTACAAGCGGCTGCACCTGTAGCACAAACTACCATTGCTGCACCAGTTGCAACTCCTGCTCCTGTGGCTTCTGCACCAACGCCAGTTGCTGCTCCTGCTCAAGTTGTAGGTCAAACATTTGAAATTCCAAGACAACATAACGGCAAATTCTTCTCTCCATTAGTTAAAGAAATTGCAAAACAAAACAGAGTATCTTTAGAAGAGCTAATGACTTTAAATGGTACTGGTATGGAAGGTAGAATTACTAAAGCGGACATATTAAGTTATGTTGCGAATAGAGGTTCTGCTCCTGCACCGGCTCCTGTAGCACAATCTGCACCAGTAGTTGCTTCTGCTCCTGTTGCACCAGCACCTGTAGCTTCAGCTTCAGCTTCAGTATCAGCACCAAAACCAATGGCACCAGCTCCTATGGTTGGCTCTGATAGTTATGATGTAATTCCAATGGATAGAATGAGACAATTAATCTCTGCACACATGACAATGTCTAAAGCTACTTCAGCTCACGTTACTTCAGTTGCGGAAGTTGATTTCTCAAATATCGTAAAAATTAGAGATAAATTTAAAGCACAATTTGAGAAAAATGAGGGCTTCAAACTTACATTTACACCATTCTTTGCTAAAGCAGTAGTTGATGCAGTGCGTCAATTCCCTATGGTAAATGTTAGTGTTGATGGCAAAAATATCTTAAAACACAAACGAGTTAACTTGGCATTTGCTACTGCATTGCCAGATAATAATTTAATAGTGCCTGTAATCAAAGGTTCAGAATCATTAAACTTAACGGGCTTAGCACGTGGAGTTTATGATTTATCTACAAGAGCGAGAAACAAACAACTTTCTCCTGATGACGTACAAAACGGTACTGTTACAATCACTAATGTTGGAACATTTGGAACATTATTTGGTACTCCAATTATCAATCAACC
>JBEICW010000232.1:0-5503 GCA_040383785.1 Ignavibacteria bacterium
ATAAAATTAAAATATTTTGAAGAATTAATAATTCCATCATTGGGTAATGAAGTTTTAATTCCTAAACTATCTATATATGAAAAACAGGTATTATTAGACCCTAATGCTACAATAGAGAGTATTCAAAAAGGTTTTATAGATGCTAAAAACATCATAGATGAAGATGGTTCAATAAATCAAAGTAAAATAACTCCATCCAATTTCATTGAAGATGATACAATAAATTTACCTGCTTTTGAGAAATTTGTAGAAAAAAATCCTCAATACAAAGGTGTTTTTAACGATTGGAAAAAGATATTTGATGAATATATGAATATATCATTAAAAGAAACTTATGCTTTTCGTTATCCAAGTGTAGATAATTTAGAATATTTACATTCTGAATTGGTGGAGTTAAAAAATAAAAAATTAAAAGATAAATTCAATACAGGTGGAGAGGTAAGTAACACAAATATAATCGCACAGGTTTGGGAGTGGTTCGGAATTAAATTTTAATTAGATTATGAATAAAAAAGGCTATTACATTATTGCAGGTGGTATTTTATTTATTGGTGCTTTAATCTTTATAAATAAAAAGATAAAAAACAAGCAGGATTCATCGGGAGATAATGAAAAAATTGAAGATAAAAAAGAGAAAATATTGTTTTTAGGAGGTTTAGATGGCAAAGGTTATAAGAACATATCCCAACAAGAAGAACTAATTAAGAACGGCTTAAAAAGGGGGGTGGATATTGATTCTTACAGATACACTAATCCACAAGGAATTATTGATGCAATTAAAAAAAATCCGAATAGTTATGTTGTATTGTTTTCAGCAGGAGCAAAACATTCTAAAGCAGTAGCAAGTGAGATTCTAAAAAACAAGGGAGATTTAAAAAAGATGTACATCCTTGAACCTTACAATGATTTTAAAAGCACCTACGATTCAGTTAACAAAGCAGTTGATTTAGGTGTTCCTAATAAAAACGTATGGGTAGGAACTAAAACAAGTGTTGGTTTAGGTATTATTCAAAATCCCAAAAGCACTCCATCCTGTTTACCTAAACATTGGTGTTCTTTAACTGAATTTGGAAAAATAATTTGATTTATTAATCATTTGTGGTTGGATGAAGAATAACCATAGGTTTTAAAAAAAAGCATATAAAAAGACTATTTATTTTTAAGTAGTCTTTTTTTTATCTAAACTGAATTATTGTTAAAGATAATTTATTACATTTGCAGAAAACTAAATATTTGATATTATGAGCAAACAATTAATTGGTTCAATCTGTCTTTCTGATTTGATTGAATTAGCAAAAAAAGGACACACTTCTTTTGCAAAAGCAGAAAACGGCAAAATCTACGCAAACGTAAAAGTTTGGTTGAACGACACGAAAGATAAATTCGGAAACGATGCTTCGATGCAGATTAATCCAAAAGCAGATACAGGTTTTCAGTTTGAGTATATCGGAAATTTAAGATATGTTGAACCGAAAATTACAGAGGTTTCTCAACAGGACATTCAAGAAATGCCCGATGATGAAGATTTACCATTCTAATATTAAAGCAGTCGGTTAATCCGATTGCTTTTTTTTAATCAAATAAATCTTAAAATGAAAATACAAATAGAAGTTAACGATATTGAGGGGTATGAGTTTTACACTATAAAAGCAGGAGATAAATTTGCTAATCAACTTACTTACGATGAAGCATTAGGTCTTGTTTCAGTTTTACTTATGCCTAAAAACAGGATTCCTTGCTTACAATGGTTGAAAACTAAACAAGAACACGAAGAAAAAGTAGGGAAATGGTTGGAAAAAGATTTAAAAGTTGAATTTGAAAAACCAACCACTCCTAATTGGGTTGATGATAAAGCGAATGTACAATTCAAAACAAATAAACTAAATTAATTATGAAAAAAATAATATTCTCAATAAGTCTTTTAATCATTTCTTATGGTTGCGATAAAGACAATCCAAGTCCAAGTAAAACTTGTAATTGTGGATTAGTTCAATCAGATAATGTAAGTGAATATTCGGTTACAATACAAAATAGTTGTTCGGGAAACAATAAGAAATTCTATCTACAACAAGGGGATTGGATGAACGCTTATGTAGGTAGTAATTATTGTATAACAAATACAACAAGTTGGTAGTATGAATTACGGCATATTTGCCATAAAAAACCATTAATAATTATTATCTAACGAAATAATTATTATATTTGCACACAGGCTTTTCATCCAAAAAAGTCAATATATTTGGTTTTAGCCTTGATTAGTTTCAAGGCTTTTTTTGTTTCATTTTGTTTCATTTTGTATCTAATAAGAATTATTATTTTAGATAATTTTTTAATAATTTAAGTTTGATTATATTTACGAAAAATAACAAGCAATCAAAAATGGCAGATAAAACAAACGAGGAAATTGATTTTTTAGCGAATTACATCGCAGAAGAATTGATGGAAGTTAAAATGTATGACTTTAACGCTATCCGTAGTAAAATTTCTTTCTCTTTAAAAATGATTAAAGAAAAAGAAGAAAATTTAAAAGTTATTCCCAAGTTAAAAAAGAAAGTTGAAAAGCATATAGACCTAAACAGGTATAAAGATTCTGAACTTAAATTTTGGAAAGATGTAGTCCGTAAATTAGTTGATACAGACACTTTAAAAGAACTTTATGAGCAGGTTGATATAATTAGATTAAAAGTAGAAAATAATGGCAGGTAAAAGTCGAGAAAAAGTTTTCGTTTATAATAAAAGTGGAAAGTTGATTGAGAAGTTTAGTAGCATAGTTGATTTCGCTTATAAGCACGAAGTTCCAAATAATTTTTTATCAAAAAAAGATATAAGGTTAATTACAGAAAGTGGGTTTGTTGCATCTAAAAATAAAGTTAAAAGTCAAGTTGTTCGAGATTTGATTAGATACGATAAGAGCGAGTATGTTGGTAAAAACAAGTTGAACGCTATGATTAACCTTAAAAGACAAGGAGAAGTCAAAAAAATAGTGGTTCACGACCTTGATGGAGATTTGGTAGCAACATTTGAGAATAGTTTTTACCTGCGTAAAATGTATCGAGATATTGACAATCTAAATAGTAAGCAACCAAATAAAGATGGTTTGATTTTCAAAGAAATTTAAACAAAAACGATAAATAAAGATGAATAACCTTTTAAGTTTAAAGAATAGAATGGAAATAGATTTCTTAAAAACAAAGTCTTATGAAGAAATCAACGATATGTTTAATTCATTGCATAATGATTTAAAATCAGCAAAATCAGAGATTGAATATTTCAAAAAAAATAATTTTGAACCAACAGAATTGTTGTTGTCTTATACAGAACATATAAAGAAATATAACGAACTAACTGAAACAGTAAACAAAAATGATGTTGAAGCATTTTTAATCGTTTACAATAGTAAAAGAAGTTTAATTTAAAATAAAAAGTAAAATGGATATGGAAATTGATTTCACAAAAACAACTTCTTTCAAAAATTCGGAAGATTTGATGATTGGTAATATTATCCAATACAAAAAAGGGCATTTAGCAAAAGTTGAAGAACTTACTGATACAGGTTTGATTTCAGTTATCGGATTGGAATCAAATTATATCAATGGAAGATATAACATTGATAATTGGTATGGTGTTCCACTATCTCACGAAGTTTTTAGATTATTAGGGTTTTACTTTAGTGCTATTCAACCTAAAGACGATGTTAGACATAGTACCTTTCATTTACTAAAAGAAAACGGTTGGGAAGCATTGTTCTCAATTACTCACTACGAAGATAGACAAACTTATTTTTTAGATGGATTTGGAAAGATTGAATACTTACACGAATTGCAAAACTATGTTAAAATTAGATTTAAGAAAAATCTAAATTTCAAAGTGGATGAAAAGGATTTAAAATTCATAAACAATGATTAAACCATTTTTAAAACAAGCAGGATATTCTTTTAACGATATTATAGTTTGGAATGGGATTATTTCCCGATTAAGTATCATTAATGAATTTATCAAAGAACCCGATGATATTAGGTTTGCAGAACCCGAAGAAATTGAAAGATATTTAAAAAATCAAAAATGAGTAACGAAAATAAAAAACCTAATTCTTCAAAAGAAAAGCAGGAGCAGGAAAAAGTAAAAACCGAAAACCAAAAAATAATGGAACGGTTGGAATACTTCAATAAATTAGATGAGCGTAAAAAAGATGAGCGAGATAATTAAAAATAAACCATTCGGTTGGAGAGAAACTGATAGATACACTATTCTTGATTTAGGAACAATGCCAAACGCAATAGTTATAAAAAAAGAAGAACGAGGAAGTCTGTTTTTAATTTCTCTACGGAGTTTTTTTTCTTTCCCCGATGATTTCTATAAATTACGATTTAAAACAAAGCAGGAAGCAACGGATTACGCTTGTAAATACCTTTTGGTTTGGGTAGAAGAATTAAACTCTCAATTATTAATAAATAACAAATAAAAAATAAGATATGAAACTAAATTTCTCTTTAATAAGTTTAATTTACCACACCCTATCAAATAAAGTTGAAACAAGGGATGATTGGATGCTATGTATTAAAGAAATACATAGTTTAGAAATGCTATCAAAAAAAATATCAAGTGAAGATTATTTTGAGAAACTATTTGAAATTAATGAAGATGGCGAATATAGTAACTTCTCTAATGTACATACCATAAAAAGGTTGTGGCAAAAAGTTCAAGAAGATTTCCCTAATTTAAGAGGTTCTACTTGGGAGGAAAGACAAAAACAAGGAGGTCAATTTAACATAAATTCTTTCTACGATGATAAACAATATAAGTTATTCAGCAAGGAAGAGTTAGATGAATTTTCAAAGATTGATTTATCGAAAATTTAATTAGTAACAATTAAAACCAAAATAAAATGCAAGAACAAAAATTTAGTTCAGCAGAATTAACTTCTGTAAATGAACAAACATACGGACAGAGAGCCGTAGGAATTAATTTCAACCCATCAAACGAGGATGCTATCTATGTTTGCAAAAAAAGATATGCAGATTTGATTGATGAAATGAATGATTTGAGAATCAACTCAAATAGTCAAGAACAAAAGCGTTTATGCTCTGTGGCAATCACGGAACTACAAACGGCTCAAATGTGGTCGGTAAAGGCTTTAACTTGGAAAGAATTATATGGTGATGAAGAGAAGATTGTTGAAAAAGAAGATAAAATTAGTGAAGATGTAAGACCTGTTGATTTTTACAAAATAAAAACTGATTTTTATCACGCATCTATAACATCTTTAATATCTGTAAGAAAAGAAGTTGCAACTATCGGAAAAGCAAGTTATGTTTTTATTGAAAATGATTTTGAAATTAATATTAATGTAATTTTAGATGAAAATGTAGCAAAAGTTAGAGATGGTAAAAATAAAGAAGATAATATGATTCACATTGAAATATCTAAAAGTTATTTTGAAGATATAAGTGATGATTTCTTAATTTATCTTTTTATGTGGTTTTGGTTTAAAAGATTCTATATG
>JBEICW010000233.1:0-5462 GCA_040383785.1 Ignavibacteria bacterium
CACTAAGAACATTTGCTTTGTTTTTATTGATAATGATTATATTTGAGCCAATTTTAAATATCAGTAAAAATTTTATCATTAAGCCCAAAGTTGCAATTTTATTAGACAACTCGTTATCTATGGGAATAAATACTGAAAAGTATAATAAAATAGAAACTTACAAAAGTGTAATAAATAAACTTAATTTAGATGGTTTGGAGTATAAAACATTTACATTTGGTAATGAAGTTAAAGAATTGCAGGATTTGAAATTTGAAAACATAAATTTAAAAGGACAAATAACTAACATCACCAAAGGGCTTAGTTTTGTAAATAACAACTTAGAAAGTGAAAATTATTCTTGTGTTGTATTGATTTCTGATGGAAATCATAATCAAGGAATTAGCCCAATAAATTTAACAAGAGAATTAGCAAGACCATTTTTTACAATTGGAATTGGAGACACTACTATTCCAAAAGATTTGTCAATTACAACTCTAATTACAAATAAAATTGGTTTTTTAGGTGCGCAAATACCAATTATAGTTAAATTTACCTCAAATGGTTTTGATAATCAAAAAACAAAATTAAAAATATATGAAAATAATAATTTAATTGAAGAAAGAGAAGTAGTTGTAAATAAAAACAAGAAAATCTATGAAGAATTATTTACTTATACTCCCAAAAATGAAGGTACAAACAAAATAACTGCTACTTTACAAGCTATTGAAAATGAATTAACTAATGCTAATAATTCTTCTTCAGAATTTGTTAAAATCACAAAAAACAAACGCAAATTTGTTATTTTAGCTGGTGCACCAAATCCCGATATTACATTTGTGAAAGCAGAATTAAGTAAAGTCAAAAATGTTGAAATTAAAGATTTTATTCAAAAAAACAAAGCTGAATTTTACGCTTCACCAACTCAGAAAGATTTCTCTGAAAGTGAGATCATAATACTAATTGGTTATCCTAATAACTTTTCACCAGATAATATTACCAAAATGGTGAAAAATGAATTAGATTTGGGCAAATCGTTAATATTTATAGCCAGCAAAGATATAAATTATAAAAAAGCAACAGTATTGGAAGATTATTTAGGATTTAAAGTTCTAAGTAATTCACCAAGAGAAAGTTTTATAAATCCACTTACATTGGAGCAAGGTTTGGCTAATTCAGTACTTAAAATCGATGGGAATGAAAGTGATAAAAGTAAATGGGACGATTTGCCACCATTATTCCATTCTGAATTATTTGTGAAAGTAAATCCAACAGCAACTGCACTTATGAATTATAAAATATCTGAAATTGAGTTTAATGAGCCATTATTATTATCAAATGAGATGGGAAAAACGAAGTCTTTGGTATTTTTGGGATATGGGCTTTATAAATGGAAATTCGGAGCATATACATCTGAAAAAAGTGATAATTCATTAGATTTATTTAATACTTTGATGAATAATTCTGTTAGATGGCTAAGTGTAGAAAATATTGGCAAAAGATTTATAATTTCTACATCCAAAGAAAAATATAATATTGGCGAAACTGTAGAATTATTAGGTCAAGTTTATGATAAATCTTATAATACTTTTGATAAAGCTAAAGTTAAAGTAAAAATTCAAGATAAATCTAATAATAAAAATAAAGAAACAAGAGAAATCATACTACAAAGTATTAGTAATGGTAAATATATTGGTAAAATTACTGGACTTAAAAGTGGCGATTATTATGTAGATGCAGAGGCTATATTAGATGGTGATAAAATTTACGAAAAAGATAATACAAGATTTGATGTTTCAATTAATAATCTTGAGAAAAGCAACGTAACTTTAAATAAAACATTACTTTCCAAACTTGCTGATGCTAATTTTGGGAAATATTATGATGCAAATGATATTACTAATTTAAATAAAGATATAAAGAATAGCGAATTTCATTTTGATAAACCAATGAATACAAAAAAAGAAGTTTTATTATGGAATTTTCCATATATTTTGAGTTTAATAATCCTTTTATTCTCAGTTGAATGGTTTATTCGCAAAAGATTAGGACTACTTTAAAAACAATAAAATTAAAAACTTAAATTTAATTATGCAAGATATAAAATCAATAACAATAGACTTTTGGAACACACTTTACGATTCTTCTGGTGGTAATGAGAGAAACAGAGCAAGGCAATTAGCTATTGTGACAGAAGTAGATAAATTCGCTTTATTTTTACCAGCTGATAAAATTAATGAAGCAATAGAAGCAAGTTGGAAAAATTTTGAATATTACTGGAAAGAACATCATCTAACTCCATCGGCATTTGATACTGTTAAATTTATTTGGGAACACTTAAAATTACCATATTCTGAAGAGGCAATCAATAATGTTGCAAAGGTATTTGCAGAAGGTATCTTACACCATAGCCCAAAACCTTTGCCAAATGTGAAAGAAATATTACCACAATTAAAATCAAAATACAACATTGCATTAATTTCAGATACTGGCTTTTCACCAGGGAGTATAATCAAAGAATTAATGGAAAGAGATGGGCTCCTAAAGCATTTTGATGCATTTAGTTTTAGCAATGAAACTGGGGTTGCCAAACCGAACCCAAAAGCTTATTATACTGTACTTGAGCCATTAAAAACGAAAGAAAGAGAAGGTATTCATATCGGTGATATAGAACATACAGATATTTTGGGTGCTAAAAGTATTGGTATGAAAGCTATTAGATTTAGTGGCGATTTGACTAAATTAACTGAAAAAAATCCAGATAAGTCAGCAGCAGATTTTGAGGTTTATTCTTGGAATGAAATCGCTGAAAAATTACTTTAAAGTTATATTATTAAATATAATTTCAATTAGATATTAAGAACAAAAATACATATAAAATTGGACTATTTGGGGGAAGTTTTTCCCCTTTTCATTATGGTCATCAGCAAATTTCAATTGATTTTATTATCCAAAATCAATTAGATTACTTGTTGATAATTCCAAATTTTGTATCTCCATTCAAAATTGATAATTCTGAAAACAATAGAAATATTGATAGAATTGCTATAATTAATTCTTATTTCGACTCATTAGATGCAAATTTACAAGCCAAAATATTAGTATTAGATTATGATATAAAAAAGAATGAAATTTCATACACTTACGATACAATAGAATATATAAAATACAATATTCAGAATATATTAAATGTTAAAATTAACAATAATGCTCAATTTCAATATTACTTTTTAATTGGTGATGATAATTTATTGAACTTTGATAAGTGGAAAAATTGGGACGAAATTTTAAACTTAGTAGATTTAGTAGTTGCTTTTAGGTTAGAAAATAAAAATAATATAGAAACAATAATTAAACAGAAATACTCTAAATATCAATCTAAAATCCAATTATTAGAAAATCCAATTTATGATATTTCTGCTACAAAAATTAGGTTTTATTTAGAGGAATTATTGAAATTAAACAATAATGAAATTTACCCCAAACTCAGCAAATTCATAAATCAATTTACTATAGAATCATACTTGAAAAATAAAAACCCATTCTCAAATAAATCAATTTAGAATGGGTAAGATCTTAATTATTAATTCTCTTTATTTTTTTTCTTTTAATCTAATCAATCTACCATCTTCAGTAACAGCATAAATTCTTCCATCTGGAGATTGTTTTACATCTCTAAACCTTGCATTATTTTGCAAAGAACGGATTTGATTTGTTACTTTATTATCAACTAAATGTACTCTAGCAATATGTTGCCCAGCTAAAGCACCTATCAAAATATCAGCTTCATTAGGTCGTTTATTATCTCTTACAAAAGTCATTCCACATGGAGCAATTGAAGGTTTCCAATACGTTATCGGGTCTTCGCAACCAGGGTAGGTAGTATCTTTTGTAATTTCTGTACCATTGTAATTAATGCCAAAAGTAGCAAGTGGCCAGCCGTAATTTGCTCCTTTTTTAATTAAATTTAGTTCGTCTCCACCTTGAGGTCCGTGTTCGTGAGCCCAAAGTTCACCAGTAATTGGGTGAGTATCCATTCCTTGAACATTCCTATGACCATAAGACCAAATTTCTGGTAAAAATAAATTGTTACTAACATAAGGATTATCTGCAGGGACTTCACCAAATTCGGTAACTCTCATAATCTTACCCCAATGGTTTAATTTATTTTGAGCGTTAGATTGGTTTCCTCTATCCCCTGTTGAAATGAATAAATTATTATCTTTATCAAATGAAATTCTACTTCCAAAATGAGCACCTGAATTTACAGCAGGAGTTGCTCTGAATATTTCTTGTTTATTTTCAAGAGACATATTTTCAAGGTTTAACAATGTTCTTGTTACAACAGTTGTTTGATTATTTCCAACAGAAACTGCATGACTTAAAAAAATTATAAAGTTCTCATTAAATTTAGGGTGAAGTTTTACATCAAGTAATCCACCTTGACCATTATCCTTAATTTCTGGTAGATTTGTAATTTCAGCTATAGATTTAGTGGACATATTATAAAAAATCAATCTGCCACCTTTGTCAGTAATCAAAACATTAAACTCATCAATAAAAGCCAAACTCCAAGCATTTCCCAATTGATTTGTTATAACTGCATCAAGTTCTAATTGTTTGATTACATATTCATCAACTATATCAAGACTAAACATTATGCTATCAATATCTTCATAAAAGTAATTACTTACCTCAAAACCAATTTTTTTAGACATCTGGAATCCAATATCACTAAAATTGATACCATTATACTCAGAAGTTAGGTGTTGTTTCATACCAGAAGACTTTGTATAAATTTTAAATTGGTAAGGCTTAGAAAGTGAATTAAAATCGATTTTGTCCAAGTCTTTACTATTAAATTCAGATTTTGTGCCATCTAAGTTCTCAAAAATTAATTTAAAATCTTGAGAATTTGAAACTGTAAAACAATTAACAAATAATATAGTAATCCAAATCAAATAATTTTTAAATAATAATTTCATTTTTACCCCTATTCTATAATTAATTTTGATGTATTAATATTTTGACTATTGTCTAATATCTCTATAAAATAAACTCCAGATGTAATATTAAGTTGAACCAAATCAATCTCAATAATTTGCGAATTAATATCCTTAAGTCTTTTTATTAGTTTATGATTAGAATCATAAATATTAATAACCAACTTTTTATCTTGAAGATTTTGAAGAGATGCTAAATTGATATTTACTTTGGTATTGGCAGGGTTCGGATACATCTGAATATCGTACATATCTATATTTTCTACAGAAGTAATATTCTCTACTCTAATACTTTTGAGTGTTGTTAAATCAATGTTTATTTCAGAATTATCTTTTTTGATTAACTTAATATAATCTTGTGCATAAATTAAATCACTAGTAATCATTAAAAATGTTTGTACGCATAGTAGAATTAGTATTTTTTTGAACATAAATTGCTCCATTTATAATTAATAAAATATATCAAAATATATAAAATAA
>JBEICW010000234.1:0-5425 GCA_040383785.1 Ignavibacteria bacterium
AAACTATTAGTGGAGACCGATTAACAGGATTTATGTATTGTACGCACCAAAATAAGAATTATTACCTATAAAATTAATATAATGAAAACACAATTTAAACTAGGAGAGGTAGTACGCTTTAAAAATTACAAACGAAAACCAGATGACAAAGAAGCTTATTTCATCGTTATTCAAGAAGATGACGAAAACAATGAAATGGTACTCTTTACCATCAATACAAATCGATTTTATAAAGCTGGAGAAACCATTATTCCAGAATTTCCAGAGCAAGATTTACGATTTGTAGACTTAAAATATAGCGATTTATTAGAAGAAAAAATCATCACTCAAGACACTATAAACTTCGAAGTTGGCAGTGGAACCGCCACAGCATTTATAGGCGATGATGCTACCATAGAATTTGAAGAAAAAGATGGATATCTGCTATCTAAAAAGGAATTTGAGTTTTTCTCGCATTCTCAATACCCTATACGTGGACATTTATTTATATTAATTGATTATAAAAACATTGATGATGAAAAATATAATATTGTTGACTAAGTACTATTTACAGGGTTTTATTCTAGCCTCTGGTATAGGATGCCTTTTCATATTACACAGTTTGTTTGTTGATGATACCTATAGTTTTATTGACTTTAGTTTGTTTATGCAAGTAAACAGTATAATGGCGATTTTTTTTAGTTTGCATTTGTTAATTGTGAAATACATAGACCAACCCCAACAAATTAAAAACCCATACCTCAGACATTTTTACATAATTTTTGCCTGTTATTGGATAGGGTTTATTTTAAGTTTTGTAATATTGTGTATATTGCAATCACTAAGTAATTTTATAACGATACCTTATTCGTATTACCTTACCGATGATAATTTGTCGGTGGGGAGTTTGATAGGTGGAGGGGTTATTGGAGTTGGAATATTCAATAAATATAATTATGTTTATGAATAATATGTAATAAGTTTTTTAAAATTAAAATATGTCATTAAGTCATCAAAATTTATACTACAAACTTAAAGAAATGGATTTAAGCCATTTTAAAATTGACTTTAGTGATAAAATGGAAGTTCCTTCAAATGTTAAAAAAAACATGCGATATGTTGGAACAGAATTTGAAAGAGTTTTTACTTCAATTTTAGCAAATAAATATGGTTTATCTACAAAATCATTGTTGATTACAATCAAAAAACAAACAACAATTAAAAATACTAAAATCGAAATTTATAAAGACTTAAATAAAAAAAAAATAAACAAATTTAACTCATGTAAATTTATTGAAAATCATGAATACTTTTCTAATATTAGATTAAGTCTCAATGAAAAAGCAGAAATACAGCCATTTGTTAAACAACTCTTACATAAGATAAATTTTATCAAATTTAAGCCAAAACAACATATTCTAACTAAAATTAAATTTCGAAAAAGTATAGAAAATTCACATACAGGAACATTTGCAGAAATTGATTTGATTATAGATGATAAGATTATTGATATTAAAACAGATTCCGTTTTAAAATTAAATAAAGATTATGTTGTACAATTACTATATTATTATTTTTTACTAAATTATACCAATAATTTCAGTCAAGATTCTATAAGTTTTATAAACAAACTTAAAATTAATAAGATTTGTTTATATTATGCATGTTTTGATGTATTAATAGAATTTGATTTAAAAAAAATCTTCAAAAATTCATCAATAATTAAAGAACTAAATGAATTAATACATAACTCATTTGTTAATTATAATTTTAATTTAAAAGAAATAATTCATTTTGTTGTTTTTAATCAAAACGCAGATGTAAAATATTTTGAAAGTATTCAAAACGACATAAATCAAAACCATTTACATCTATTCAAAAGACACATAGATATAAAATTAAACTTTGAATATGAAAATATAAATTTAAAATCAGAAAGACTACTTCAATTAATAAAATTAAATTTACTAATCAATCAATTTAAAAAAACACATGATTTAAATTTAGATATTGAAATTTTAATTAAAAAATATCTGATGTTTAGTTTTAGAAATTCAATAAAAAAAGATAATGGTAAACAGTTAAAAGAAATAAATGAAAAACATATTTATATGGGTCTACTAGATTATTATAAAATGATTAATCTTATAAGTTCAATACAATATTATGACATCTGTATAGAGGACAAAAAAGTACAAAAATCTTTTAAAGAATATTATATAAGAAATAAGGAGAATTATAGTAAAAAATTGATTGATTTGAAAAGTAGTAATATAGATGATTTTAATTTTTTTCTCAATAATTGGTCTATTCTCTACAATGAAATTTGCGACCAAAAATTAAATAAAATAATTAAAAATAATGAATTTGAAATTCTATCTGATTTTATTTTAGAATTATTGCAATTTGAATCACAACCTAATAATTATTTTATTGCTGGTATAAAAGATATGCTAATTAATATTAGGCAAGAATTAGCAAAAAATTTAATTACAAAAAAACAATATTTGGAAAAACAAAAACTTATTTTTAAAATAATTTAAAAATCATTAAAATATTATGAACGAAATAATTTGTCCCAACTGCAAAAAAGCCTTCAAAGTAGATGAAGCAGGATTTGCCGATATTTTAAAACAAGTACGTGACCACCAGTTTCAAGAAGAACTTGAAAACAGGTTGCAGTTAGCTGAAAAAGACAAACAAAGTGCGGTGCTGATAGCTGAAGCAAATCTTAAAAACAAATTACAAGAAGAAATTGCAAAAAAAGATAAAGAACTTATCGAGTTAAGAGCCAAAACAGAAAAAGATTTAGCTGAAAAACTAGCACAAAAAGAAACAGAACTTGCCAGCGCAAAAGCTAAATTAGAAAGCGCAGAAATTGAAAAAAAACTTTCTGTTACTGAAGCGGTTCAAAAAATTGAAAAGGAACGTGATGCATTAGCCAACGCAGTTGAAACGAAAGAAACCGAAAAAAAATTACTCGAAGTCACTTTAAACGATAAGTTTTCAGCAGAACTGAAAACCAAAGATGAAATCATCAAATTGAAAGATGAAGAAATTGCTTTGCGTAAAGATATGAAGCTAAAACTTTCTACCAAAATGGTTGGTGAAACACTAGAACAGCATTGTGAAACCGAGTTTAATAAATTAAGAGCAACAGCTTTTCAGAATGCATATTTTGAAAAAGATAATGATTCAAGTGGAGGAAGCAAAGGTGATTTTATATATAAAGAACATGACGAACATGGAAATGAAATTATTTCAATCATGTTTGAAATGAAAAACGAATCAGATACAACTGCTACCAAGAAAAAAAATGAAGATTTCTTTAAAGAACTTGATAAAGATAGAACAGAAAAAAAATGTGAATATGCTGTATTAGTTACTTTACTAGAGGCTGAAAGTGAATATTATAATACTGGAATTGTTGATGTATCTCATAAATTTCCAAAAATGTATGTGGTACGTCCACAATTTTTTATTCCAATCATTACACTTCTAAGAAATGCAGCAATGAATTCAATGCAATATAAAGCAGAGTTAAGTTTAATAAAAAATCAAAATATTGACATTACCAACTTTGAAGATAATATCAACAAATTCAAAGAAGGATTTGCTAAGAATTATGAATTAGCCAGCAAGAAATTCAAAACAGCAATAGATGAGATAGATAAAACCATTGACCACTTGTATAAAACCAAAGAAGCTTTGTTATCATCTGAAAATAATCTTCGATTAGCCAATAACAAAGCAGAAGATTTAACTATCAAAAAATTAACTAATGGAAACCCAACAATGAAAGCCAAGTTTGATGAATTATAAAAATTATAGTTATCTTAATTTAAAATCTTTATGATAGAATTTATTATTGGCAAGTACTTTAACGCAAACACTATTGCAAAATGAGTTTAACATCAATATTAACAGATAGGAATAATCAAGAACTACGTGATAAATTTAAAAGTGAATTTTTAAGACCATCATTTACTTTAAAGACTGAAATAAAAGCAGCACCGCTTTCAGACAACTTTAGCATTGTAGGGACCGCATTTGATTATCTAATGAGATTTTACTTGCAATTCAATAATAAGAATACTTTTATTCAAAGTGATACTTGGGTTGCAGACCATTCATATAATTCGCTTACTAACAAATTTTTGAATTCAAAATCCCCAGAAATTATGGTAGGTTTTAAATTTTATAAAACCAATGAATTTTTAAAAATCATAACAGACCAATATGAACAAACCAAAACAAACTACAATAAGTACATTAAAGATGGGGTTTTAACTGACGATTTAGTTTCAAACACAATTTTCCTTGCAAAACTTGATGTGTATATTAGAGCACGTATAATTGACCAAAATTTTGATTTTCACAATCCAGAAGATATACAAGACATAAAATCATTAATGTCTCTTGTCGACAAAGATAAATTTACTGCTAAACATAATTGTTACTTAAACCCAACATTTGGAGCTGGCTCAATGCTTGTAGGAGGTGCAGATGCAGATTTAATTATCGACAATACACTTATTGACATTAAAGCCACCAAGAACTTAAAGCTTGAAAGAGCACATATTAATCAAATTTTAGGGTATTATATATTATCACTTATTGGTGGTATAAATGATAATCCTAATTATACTCCAATTGAAAAAATTGGTCTATACTTTGCTAGGCACGGTGAATTATGGACATTACCAATAAAACAATTCGGAGACAAGAGAAAATTTGAGGAATTTAAAAATTGGTTCATTTCTTATGTTTCAAAAGGGCAAATTACACTTCAAGACTTACAAGATTTACTTCTAAATTCAAAATAAAAAAACTAACATTATTAATAGTGAATTCTCGAAGAATGGTAAATTTCATATTAGATAGAACTAATAAAATAAAAGAATTTGAAATAATTTCTATGGATAGCTTTTTATTGAGTAAAAGCATTTTCATAATATTATTACTCATAAGCAATGGGTTTTCATATTCACAAACCATCCAATCCAAAAATCACACCACCACAGGTTATATAAAATCTGATGGCACCATTCAAGATAAAAATCACTCAACTGTGGGATACGTGAAAAAAGATGGAACGGTTCAAGATAAAAATCATTCAACATTAGGTTATATTAAAAATGATGGAACAGTACAAGACAAAAACCATTCAACTATTGGCTATGCCAAAGGCGTTAATATGTATTGGTCAGCGGTGACATTCTTCTTTTTTGATTTTTAGCTGTACGCATTTGTGTCCAAATTTTATTAATTTAACTTTAAATAAGATTTTTGTTATTAGTAAATTTTTTAATAGGAATCACGATAAACAAAATATAAATGGAATTAAATAAATTTAAAACATTAATTGATAATTTTAATAAATTACCAAAGTCCGATAAAATATTACCAACTTATCTTGAACTCTCTGGACAACCCCATTTTGAAA
>JBEICW010000235.1:0-5404 GCA_040383785.1 Ignavibacteria bacterium
TAAAAAGGACATTGAAAATGGAAATATTAAAGACATTTCTAACTTTATTCATTTTCCTGACAATAAATTGTTGTTTTGGAAAAGAGACAAAGGATAATTTGAAATTATCAAACTTTAAGTTTGAATCCATTTTTGGAATGAATAATAAAGAACCAAATAACGCTTATTGTTTGCTTGGGTCAGGATATTTCAGGACACCTCGTTCAAATAATTCTGATAGTTTAATTAACGATTGGCTATTAAGACACCCAAACTCAAATATTGTTTTGGTTTCTTCTTCAGGTCCTGTGGAAGTTGATGAACCAGATTCAAAAATGGTTTATTGTTGGGTAATTGATGGAAAAGATACTTTGAACAATTATTTAATCAGAAATGGTTGTTTCCCTGGAGGAACAATGGTGAGACCTAAGACTTGGAGTGAAATGGAGAAATGGGAAAAGGAATTGTATGATGATACTGATGAAAAACCTAATATTAACGTTTTTGTGGACAAGAAAGTTTATGACGATTTTATAGAACAAATAATATCTGCTGAACTTTTTGCAAGACACAATAAACTTGGAATTTGGCTAAAAGAAATAGACGAATGAGACAAAAAACAGCCATAAACAAATCGTAGATTTAATGATGGAGCAAAAAGCATAAATAAGCAAATATCCTGCAATTTCAGATGCATAAGAGCGTAAAATTTGTTAAGTTTGAAAATTACAATTTTAGATATTTGGTGTCGTCTTTATTGTAAAATATATTGGAGTAGAAATGGAAACAACAATTTCATTAAAAGTAAGAAATAATAAAGCAATAGATTTACTTAAAAAGATGGAAACAGAAAGTCTTATTGAGTTTATAAATTTTGATACTTTTGAAAATATAGAGACTATCAATAAATCTGATAAATATAGAGGTATTTTTAGCAAAGAAGATAAAATTAGTTTTGATAATAATACTAACGAAATGAGAAAAGAATGGCAAAATACCTAATTGATAATAATGTCATTTCTTCATTCTTTTCGAATGAATTGCCTGAACGAGCAATGAATTTTATAGCAAATTTAGTAGATAATACACCCAATATTTCGATAATTACTCAAATTGAAGCACTTTCATGGGTTACAAGAGATAAAAATAAAGAAAATTTAGTTGTTGAGTTTATAAGTGATTGTAAAATATATAGTATAACACCTGAAGTTGTAAATGAATGTGTAAAGTTAAGGCGAAGTAAAAAGATTAAAACTCCAGATGCAATTATTGCAGCAACTGCAATTGTAAATGATTTGATTTTGATAACTTCCGATGCTGATTTTAATAATATTAGTAATTTAGTAGTTATCGACCCAAAAAATATTTAATGTATCAAAACTTATTAATAGCCACAAAACCCACCAGTCTTGTGGCTATTTTTTTTGGTTTGGTATAGCTAATTAGGTTACAATTTTAGATATTTGGTGTCGTCTTTAGTATATATAATATAATAAAGGTAATAGAATGCAACAAATTACAATTACAGATTTTAATAAAAAACCAGATTTTTATTTACAAGAAATAACTGATAAGCAAGAAGATACAATCATTTTAAAAAATGGTATGCCTTTTTATAAGATTTTACCTTTGACTAATAATAAAGATAATTCATTAAAAAATAGCATTATTTTCGAGGGAGATTTGCTTAGCCCAATTGAGGATAATTGGGATGTGAATTTATGATTATTTTAGACACTCATGCTTGGATTTGGTATGTTACCGAGTCTGATAAAATATCAATAAATGCTTTGAATAAAATTAAAGATGTTGATGTTTGTGGAGTAAGTGCGATTAGTTGCTGGGAAATAGCGATGCTAATCTCTAAAGGCAGACTAAAATTAAATGTAAGCACAAAAGAGTGGATTAATAAAGCACTAAATTACAATAAAATAGAGCTGATTCCATTAAGCCCAGATATATCGATAACATCTACTGAATTAGATAAAAGTTTTCATAATGACCCTGCCGTTAGAATAATTACCGCAACTGCTTTAGTATTTGATTGTGAATTAATAACTAAAGACAAAAAAATATCTAATTATTCAAAAGTAAAAACAATTTGGTAATTTAATATTATAATAAAATCTCATAGCCACAAAACCCAACAGTATTGTGGCTTTTTTTTGGTTTGGTATTTAGCACAATAATTACGCAATAAATGCGTCATAAAATAGTGGTTAATTATTAGAGGTTAACGGTTAGTGATTTGAAGATAGTTCATTGAAAATAAAAAAAACAGACGAAAATCGTGAAATACCGTGAAGTTTTTCGCAAAAAACCGCGGAAATGAGTGCAAAAAGTGCATAATTAAAATGTAGAGACGACCGGCAGGTCGTCTAAAATATTTCAATTTAGCATGAGTATCTCGGATAAAAAGTTCTATGAAGAAACCCCTATCTAAATCTTTCCCCATAGAATGGGGAAAGACTTTAAGAAAAGAAAAAACAGGCAAAAATCGTGAAATACCGTGAAGTTTTTTGGGTGAAAATAATAAAATATGGTGCAATTAGTGCAAAAATCTTTGGTTAAATGGGGTAAATTTTACGTAACTTTATATTTTATCAAGTATTTGGCAAAAATAATTAGATAAATTAGTATTTATTTTTGTAATTTTGTAATCTAATATTTAATAATTTTTAAAAATATTTTTGGTAAATTAAATTATTACCAATAAACACACTCAATTTATTCAGGTGCTTAAATGTCGTTAGAAACAGAAAACATGACTACTAACAATACTACTGATAATCCTATCGTAGAAAACACTCCAGTTGCTGAAGTGACTGAAACTCCAGTTGTAGAAGTTGCTACAGAAGCTGCAGCGGTTGCAGAAGCTACTACTGCTCCGGTATCAAATGAAGAATACCAAGAGGCAGTATTAAGCAAAGCAATTGAAGTCAAAGATGAACAAGCTACTACAATTGAAGAGAACAACAACCACAAAGAAATTCTTGAAAAATTAACTAACTTCAAAAACGAAAATTCGGCTTTTGAAATTGTTATTACTGAAAGAACTCGTGGTGGATTTAGAGCTTCTTACGAAGGATTTAATTTATTTTTACCTATTTCTCAATATTCATCAATCAAAAATCTACCAGATACAGAATTAGATGCTGCTATTGGCTCAAAAATTTCGGTTAAAGTAATCGAATTGCCAACAGAAGAAAGAATTTCTAAATCAGTGGTAGTAAGTAGAACTGCGATTGTTGAAGATGAATTATGGAATAAATTTAAAGTAGGCGATAAAGTTAATGGTACAGTTTCATCTGTTCCTACATTTGGCGTATTTTTAGATTTAGGTGGTGTAGAAGGTTTGGTTCATATTTCTAAATTATCAAATAATCACATCAAAGAAACTAAATCTTTTGCGAAAGTTGGTGATAAGTTAGAAGCTGTAATTATTGAATTAGATAGAGCAAAAAATAAAATTGCTTTGAGTATGAAAGAATTAGAAGCTAACCCTTGGGCTGACATCGAAGAAAAATATACAATCGGTTCTAAAGTTAAAGGTACTGTAAAGAAAATCGTTGATTTTGGTGCTTATGTAGAATTAGAAAGTGGTATCGATGCATTACTTAGAGTAAGTGAATTATCTTGGACTAAAAGAGTTAGAAAAATTGGCGATGTAGTAAAAGTTGGTGATGAAATCGAAACTGCTGTTGTGGCTGTTAATACTGCAAAAAGAAATATTGCATTAAGTTTGAAACAATTATCTGCAAACCCTTGGCTTACTTATGCTGATAGATTTAGCAAAGAAGGCGAATTTGATGGAACAGTTTTGGAAGTTAATGACAAAGGTTGTGTAGTTACAGTAGAAAATGAAGTTGATGCATTTATGCCGAAAGGTAGAATGAGAGGCGTTTTGGTTGATAACGCTATCCCTTATGCTGTTGGCGATGCTATAAAAGTTAAAGTTATTGACTTATTAACTGAAGAAGAGTCAATGATTTTAGCTCCGGTATTGAACGAAGAACAAGCCGCTAATATGGCTGCTGAAAGAGAAAGCAGAAATGCTGAGAGAGGAGATAACCGAGGCGATAGAAACGACAATAGAAATTCTGGCGACAGAAGAAATAATGACGACAGACCTCGCAGACCAAGAGAAGACAGAAACAGCACTCCAATCGATAAATCAATCGCTGCTGGTGGTGGTATGTCTTTTGCTGATTTATTAAGCAATGCTGCATTAGATAAATTGAAAAAATAATTTCTGAAATTGTTATTGAATAATAATAATCAAGTAAATTGAAATATAAAATAAAAGGCGAACATTAAGATGTTCGCCTTTTTCTGTGTTGATTTTTTGGATTATTTACAATTATCTTACTACCTATTCAAAACTAATTTTTGACTTAGACTTCCTGTATTAGTTTGAATTTGAATTATGTATGTGCCAATAGATAATGAGCTTATATCTATTTCACTTTTGTTTATGTAATTTGGTATGGACATTACTATATTACCCAAAATATCATAAAATACTAAATCCGCAAATTCAATATCACCCAAATCCAAAGAAATTTTATCTGAAGATGGGTTGGGGAATGTATTTACTAAATCTGTATTTGTATTATAATCATCTACACCAGTCGATGGATTCCAACAATACATTTTTTTGTACAAACATATATCATCTTCGGAAATACCACGATTAGCTTGATCCCAATTTTGATCACTCATTATGCTTGTTAAATTATCGCAATCAGTACCACTCGTTGCATACTGGTCTCCAAAACCAAAATGATGTCCCATCTCGTGAATAAAAACTGCTTTTAATGAGAACCAAACTTTTTCATATTTGCCAGGAAAAGCATTTTCACCAGTTATGAAGAAATGGCGTGTATAATTTCCTGGGTCATCTTGTGAATTTCCTGTAAATTCATCTGTCTGGTTAATATATTGTTAAACTGCTACAATCTAAAATACAACTGTTGCTACTGCTTTGAATGTCATAACTTGAAAAAGCTGGGGTAGTTTTAGGATTATAGCCTCTAATTTCAAAATCTTCTTTTTTCTTAGTCCAAACCACATTAACACAACAATCTTGAATAAACTCATTATTTAATTCACAACCATCACATAAACTTGTCCAAGTAGATAAAGCATCAATAAAGTTGTCATTAGTTCCTGGATAACTTCCATGGTTTGGATTTAATAAATTAAAATAAGGTGTTCCAGTTGAATTAGTAATAAAATAATTTTTAAAATCAAAATAAAAACCAATAATTTCTTCATGCTCTTCATAAGGCTCATAAATATAGTCTCCATCTTCATAGTCCGTAATCTCATTATTAGTACCTGGTTCGTATATTTTAACACCTTTATTTTTAGTACCATATATAGGTTCCTTATCTTCGTTTTCTGCAATAGGTATAATATATTA
>JBEICW010000236.1:0-5393 GCA_040383785.1 Ignavibacteria bacterium
AATCAAATACTACTGCATCTGCTGCATTCATAGTATAATCAGAGCTATTTTGAGCAACATCAAAAGTTAAACCTTCATTTACATAATTTGCTTCGATTAATTTAATTTGCATCAAAACTTTTTGAGAAACTGATACCGCATTTGCATCTGTCTGTTTTTTGATTTGTAAACCAATTGAAGCTTCTTTGTTAATTCTACTAATTGTAGAAAAATCTTTGCGTGTATCTAATACTTCTGCAATATCTCTAACTTTTATGGCAGACCCATCTGGGGTTGTTTTAACTACAACATCTTTTAAAGATTCTATATTATCAAATTTACCAGCTAATCTAACTAAAATTTGGTTTTCATCGTTTTTAATTTTACCAGTAGGAAAGTCAATATTTGATAAATTAATAGCTTGAGCTACTTGACCTATCGAAACACCATATAATTGTAGTTTATCTGGATTAACATTTACCTTAATCTCTCTTTCTTCACCACCAGTGATACTAACTTGTGCAACTCCTTCGATTGAAGCAAGTACAGGATTAATTTTATTTTTTACTAAATCAAAAAATTCAGTAGGTTTTAAATTTGAATTTACCCCTAATCTTATAATGGGCATTTCATCTAACGCAAACTTTTGAACTGATGGAGTTTTAATATTTTCAGGTAATTGATTAATTACCTCATTTATCTTTCTTTGTGCTTCTCTTAAACCATATTCTGCATCTGCAGATGGTAGCAGTTCTACCATTACTATCGAAACATTTTCTTGTGAAATTGTACGTATAGTTTTAATATTTTCAATAGATGAAATAGCATCTTCAATTTTTTTAGATACTGAACTTTCTACTTCTTGTGGAGAAGCTCCTGGGTAGATTGTACTAATAGTAACGAATGGTGATGAAAATTTTGGTAGTAATTCATAGTTTAATTTTGAATAACTAATAACTCCTAAAACACTTAATATCGTAAAAATCACCACAATCAGTGAAGGTCTTTTTATGGATATTTCCGTAATTGACATTTAAAAAATACCTTATATTTCTTTTACTAAATTTATTATTATTGAATTAATGAACAATTTATTATTAATAAATATTAATAATAAATTGTTAAATTGGTTTATTTACAACTGTTACTTTTACATTATTTGTTAAGTTAATTTGACCATTAGTTACTACTAATTCACTTTCTTTAAGACCTGATAAAACTTCTAAATTATCGCCTTCGCCTTCAGTTATTTTAATACTTCTTAAATATGCTCTACCATTTTCTACAACAAATACTTTAGGGTCTTTCAAACTTCCAATTAACGCAGAACGAGGCACAGTAAGGGAATTTCTATTATTATCTTCAGAAATTAAAACTCTACCAAACATACCAGCTCTAATAACTTTACCTTTATTATTATTATCTACTGTAATTTCTACAGGGAATAATTGACTTTGATTAGATTTTACTGGAATTAATGATATTATACCATTAATATTTGTATCTTCGAAAGCGTCTACTTTTACATTAACTTTTTTGCCTTCATTGATTTTTACGACAAACCTTTCAGGCATCATTATATTTAATTTGACTTTTGAAATATCTGTAATCACAAAAGTAAGTGCACCTGGGTTGATTACACTACCATTTTCAATCATTTTACGAGAAATAACACCTGAAATTGGAGCAATAATATTAGTATTAGATAATTGTTTTTTTAGAATTTTCACATTTGATTCTGAAGATTTAACCCCTAATTTCACTTCTTGATATTGCATATCAGTAGTCGCATTAGATTTTATTAGGTTTTCCATTCTAATCAAGTCTTTTTGTAATTTTTCAAGTTGAGCTTCAGCAGTCATTAACTGTGCAGAGATAATGTCTTTATCTACTTGTGCCAATACCTTACCAGTAGTAACAAAATCGCCTTCTTTTACATTTAAAGTTATGATTTTACCATTTGTTTCAGAAAGTACACTAACTTCTTTATTTGCTATAAAAGAACCTGTAAGATTTAATTCAGATTTAAAATCTTGTTTAATAACACTGAAAACTTCAACACTAACATTTTTATCAATTTTTTGTGGTGTTGCTTTTTGCACTAGTTGTTTTTTATTTTTGTATAACTGAAATCCAATCAAAGAGACTAATACCACCACTGATATTAAAATTACAATTTTTTTCATTTGAAATACCTTATTTAAATTTATTTTAATTTCTTTTATATTTTTTAAACTATATTTATTGATAAAATTTCTATTACTTTATTAGAGTACCTTCAGCTTTTTTAAGGTCTAATTTAGCCAAGTTAATTTGAAGTAAAGAGCGTAAGTAATTATTTTGTGATTCTTTAAGTGCTGTTTCTGCATTTAATAAATCAGTAATTGGACTTAATCCTTCTTTATATCTTTGTTCAGTTTGTTTATAAACATCTTCGGCTAATAATATATTTGCTTTTTGGGAATTAAATTGTTCTATACTTGTTTTTAATTTGGCTTTGGCATTTTTAATTTCAGAATTTACATTTTCTTTCAAAAGTTGTGTTTCAAATTGAGTTTGTTGGATTTTAACTTCACTTTGTTCAGCTCTATATTTTTTACCAAAACCATCAAATACAGGTATTCTTATCGAAACTCCAATTACAGCCATTTTGAACCAATCTTTATCACCGTCGAAAAAATCAAAAGATTGTCGAAATGCTTGATATGAATATCTACCATAAGCATTCACACTTGGATAATATCCAGAATTTATATTATCTTTTTGCAATTCATATAATTCTGATTGTTTATTCAAGAGCAATAACTCAGTTCTATTTGAATAAGGATTGCTACTTAGTTCTATTTCTTTTAATATTTCTTGCTCATTTATTACGTTATCTAAGGTTAATTGAGTTTCCATTGGTAAATTAAGTTGAACTTTCAGGATATTGTGCATATTATCTAAACTTGTGTTAATATTTGATAACTCACTTTCTAAGTTAGTAATAGCAACTTTTACTCTTTTTACATCAACTTTGGTAATAAAGCCATTTGCCTCTTGAGCTTCCATTATTTTTAAAGTTTCATTTAATTTATTTAAATTCTCTTTAATATTTTGAACAGCTTTATTTGTAATATTAATATTGTAATATAATGTTGACACATTATAAACAATTTGCTCTTTAGTCATATTTACTGTAATATCTGCAAAGTCACTTGAGGCTTTTGCTGCCTTAAGTCCAGTCCAAAATGAATGATTATATATCATTTGTTCAACAACTGCAGTAGCAGACATATTAAATTGAGTACCAAATTGAACTGGTATAAATAAATCTGCCGGACCACCACTAATTGAAGCAGGAATTAAGGTTGTTGGTATAATTAAATTGTCATCAACTTGTGAATTAATATTAATCTGTGGCAAGCCAGTAGCAGTAACCTCATCAACTTGTGCTTCATACATTTTTTTGTCAAGTTGTTTAGATTTTAGAGTGAGGTTATTATTCAGTGAAATTTCAATTAATTTTTCTAAAGTAACATTTTCATAACTTTCTGCAAAAGCAGTAAATGACGATAATGAAAATGTTAAAAAAATTGCAAAAATTAGAATAATTTTATTTTGTGAATACATTATTTAAAATACCTTTAATTATTTAAAAATTCTTTTTTTGATTTATTGATGATACGAAATTAAAACTAATAATAAAATAAGTAATAACACCAAAGTTTATATTTGAGTTTATTTTAATATTATTACCATCAATAAATTCAGGATAATCATTTTTTTAATTTTTACACTACTTAGAATAGCGTAAAAAAATAAATTTAATTTTAGATTTAAGTTTATTTTTTAAATTGCATATTAAAAAAATACATTTAGGTTAATTGTTTTTGTTTAATACTCAATAAACACCTAAAAGTTAGTTAAATTCAAATCTAAAATGATAAATTTTAATAATATTAAAGATTTAAGCAAAAAATCATTACCCATTGGAGTTTTTGACTCTGGTATGGGTGGATTAAGTGTTTTAATGAACTTATATAAACTTCTGCCAAATGAAAAGTATATTTATTTAGGAGATACCGCCAGAGTTCCTTATGGAAGTAAGGCTAAAGAATCAATAATTGAATATTCTAAGCAGTGTGTACATTTTTTATTAGAGCAAAATGTAAAGTTGATTGTAGTTGCTTGTAATACTGCGTCATCGGTTGCAATGGAAGCAATTAGTAAAGTTGCAAAAGATATTCCAGTAATTGAAATGATTAATCCAGCAACAAAAGGTGCTGTAAATTCATCAAATAATGGGAAAATTGGAATAATTGGTACTAAAGGAACTATCAAATCAGAAGCTTATATAAAATCACTAAGAAAATTAGATTCATTTGATAATTTAAAATTATTTCCTAAGGCATGTCCTTTATTTGTGCCATTGGTTGAAGAAAGTTTGGTAGATCACCAAGTAACCGAAATTATAACTCATGAATATTTAGATGAATTTAAAACTAATGGAATTGACACATTAATTTTGGGTTGCACACATTATCCATTTTTAGTTAGTCAAATTGTCAAAGCTTTACCAGATGTTAATCTAATAGATACAGGGTATTTTGCAGCATTAGATACACAAAAAAAACTTAGGGAATTATCTTTAGAAGCAGATATCAACAAAGAAAATCAAAATATGTTAGTAAATAATGAACAAAATGGTGATAAAAATATCCCAAATGATGTGGTTAATTCAAAAAAAATAACTAATTTTGATATCTACTCTACAGACTCATCTACAGATTTTAAAAATGTAGCTGAAAGTTATTTGAATGTAATTTTGAGTGATGTGAAGAAAGTAGATATATCTTATTATTAATCAAATATTAATAAAGATAACATTAAAGTAAAAATTAAAAAATAAAATTATTTAATCATTAAAAAAAATATATAAATTATGGCAAAAGCATTAAATAGAGTAACTTTATTAGGTAATTTGGGTCAAGACCCAGAATTTAAAGTTACACCCCAAGGTAGTAGTGTTTGTACTTTAAATTTGGCAACTACTGAGTCTTACAAAGACAAAAATTCTGGTGAATGGAAAGACACAACAGAGTGGCATAGAATTACACTTTGGGACAGTTTAGCTGATACTGCAAATAAATACCTTAAGAAAGGTAATAAGGTTTATATTGAAGGTAAATTGAAAACACGCTCTTATGATGATAAAGACGGCGTAAAAAGGTATGTAACCGAAGTACAAGGTCAAAGTTTGATTATGATGGGTGGTGGCAGTGGCGAAGGTGGTGGAAATTATGGTGGAAACAATTACGCAAGTAATTCAGGAGGCTATAATAGAAATGAGTCATCTAATAGTTCCAACAATTCTAATAATTCAGGAGGCAATACTGCAACAACAAGTTATGATAATAATGATTTTGATGATG
>JBEICW010000237.1:0-5392 GCA_040383785.1 Ignavibacteria bacterium
ATTTAAGTTATGTCCATCAAAATACTCACGACAAAACTATTCGCACCTTCTTTAAAGCCATATTTTATCACTAGAAATAGAATAGTGGCAATGTTTCAAAATTTAGTTAATTACAAATTAATATTAGTATCTGCTCCTGCCGGATTTGGTAAAACTACTGCTGTGGTATCTTGGATTAACCAATATAAACAAAACAAAGCACAATCAAATTTAAGTGTTATAAATAAAAATAATGAAGAAGATTTTAATTTGTCTTGGTTATCGTTTGATATTGCCGATAATGATTTAACAAGGTTTTTAAATTATTTAATTCATACTATAGATAAAACAGATAATACCATAATTCCAACCGCAAGGACACTAATTAAATCAAACTCCAATATTGACATTGAAAATTTTTTAATAGTTTTTTTGAATGAAGTTGCAGATTGTAAAAAACATATTTTGGTAATACTCGATGATTATCACCTAATAGATAATAAAGAAATTCATAATGCAATCAATTTTATATTGGAACACGCACCAACTAACTTACATTTTATAATTACAAGTAGAGTTGACCCACCATTAAATTTAGGAAAATTAAAAGCAAGTGGTGAAATGTTAGAAATTAGAGCAAATGACCTAAGATTCTCTAAAAAAGAAACAATTAATTTTGTAAAAAAAATTGTTAATAAAGACTTTGACGAAAAGTTGTTGGATAAGCTTAAAATTAGAACAGAAGGTTGGGCAGTAGGTATTCAATTAGCTGCAATTGCTATGCAAAATAAGAGTAATATTGAAGAATTTATAACTAAATTTTCTGGAAATAATACTTATATTATAGAATATCTTACTGAAGAGGTTCTAAATAATCAAACAATTGAAATTCAAGATTTCTTGATTAAGACCTCAATATTTAGAAGATTAAATGCAGAGATATGCGATTTTGTTTTAGAAAATGAAAATTCTTATAAGTTAATTGATAAACTTTATAATAACAATTTATTCTTAATCCCATTAGATGAAAATAGAGAATGGTGGAGATATCATCATTTATTTTCCGATTTACTTTTTTATAGATTAAAATTAAAGTATAAAGATTTATATTTTCAACTTTATGAGAAAGCAGCTATTTGGTGTCAGCAAAATAAGCTTAATAACGAAGCATATGAATATGCTTTGAAGTCAAATAATTTAGAATTAGCGGCAAAAATATTTGAAGATTTAGGCACTACAATGATAATTAATGGAGAAGCAAGTCTTGTAATTTCTTCTTCTAAATTACTACCACAAGAAATTATTGATAAACATCCACTAATTAATGTTTTACTAGCTTGGGCAAATACTTTTGCTGGTCAAACACAATTAGTTTTTGATTTATTGGAAAAAATTGACAAAGCGATTTTAAATAAATCTTTGAATTTAACTCAAGAATTTATTGAAGAAATTGAAGCTCATTTAATTTTGATTAGAACTTTTTACAAAGGACCTGTATTTACGCAAAATCCAAATGATTTAGATAGTCTTCATGAAAGTGCATTATTTGCTAAAAGTAAATTAAAAGATGATAATTACATTTTATTGAGCACAGTTGAGCAAATTATTGGTGAAACCGCTAATCTCACAAAACGTTGGGATAAAGCAGAAGATTCATTATTAAAATCAATTCAAATTGGATTAAGAGCAGAAAATTATTTTGTAGCTTCAATTGCTGCAAGAAATTATACAGAATGTTTGATAAGACAATTAAAAATACAAAAAGCAAAAGAGTTTTTGAATGAATTCGAGAAGTATGAATTTTTATATTATAGTTCTAAAGAGTCACCTCTAAAGTGCTTTTATTATGAAAGTATAGCAAAAATTTATTATTTTCAAAATGATTTATTAAGAAGTGAATTTAACTTTTTGCAATCATTAAATATGTGTCTAACAATTTTTAATGCACCTATTACTTTATTTACAATAGTTGGATTATCAGAAGTTCAATATTTGCAAAATAAAAAAGATGATGCATATAAAACTATTGAATTAGGTAGAAGTGTCAAAAAAAATCAATTTGAAAATATTTGGGAAATAAAATTATGTATTACCGAAGCAAAATTTTTATTATTCAATTCTAATTTAAATGAATTAGAATTTTTATTTAGTAAAATTGGAAATAATCCATTATACAAAATAGATGATTATGTTAAATTATATCATTCAAGAATTGCTATTGAATTATCACTTTTTGATAATGCATTTAGTGAACTAACCAAACTTCAAACAGAATATATTGCAACTAACTCGTGGCTATATTTAAGTATTGCTGAATTATATTTAGCAATTTTATTTTTAAGAACCAATCAACCTGAAAAAGCAAAAAAACACTTAATTGTGTCCATTAATTTAACTTACAAGTCTAATTTTATTAGGATTTATCTGAATGAAGGTATAGTTATATATCAATTATTAAAAGATTCAATTGCAAGTTTTGAAGTATTTAACAAAGAATTATTTGAATTTATATCCAAGATAATAAATTACTTAAAAATAGAATTCAACGACAAAGCAATTAGCTCAAACGAGGGAATGAGTGATAGGGAAGTGGAGGTGATCAGACTTCTTTCAGCTGGTTTGACTAATCAAGAAATAGGTGACAAGCTTTTTGTTGCATTGGGAACTATCAAAAAACACACAAATTCTATATACACAAAATTAAATGTAGCAAATAGAACCCAAGCAATTCAAAAAGCAAAAGAATTAAAAATTATTTAAAATTAAACTAAAATTAAACTAAAATTAAACTAAAATTATATTATTCCATTTTCCCATTTACCTTCATAAAAATTGACACCTAAGTCTAATCTTTCCCTTGGTTTAGTTTCTCCATCATGATATTTTTCATCAATAACATTAATATTTTCTGATTGATATCCAACTGCAATCATTGACATTGGGACAAAATCATCACTTATTCCAAAGGTAGTTTTTAGTTTTTCTTCATCAAATCCACCCATAGCATGAGTCATCACACCCATAGATATTGCTTGAGTATAAAATGCCATTGTTGCAGCACCAGTATCATACTCAGCCCAGCGATTAAACTTACTATTTTGTCTAAATTTAGTATTAGCAATAGCCGCAACCAAAATTGGTGCAGATTTTGCCCAATTTTGATTCCATTCAACTAGGCAATCAAATGCTTTATTATATGATTCCTCATCCGTAAATTTGTTGAAAATAATAAATTTATAAGGTTGTTCATTAAAGCAAGTAGGTGCCCAATGAGCTGCTTCACACATTGAGATAATTTTATCATGCTCTACTGGCTTAGTTATATCAAAAGCTCGAGTAGACCATCTCATTTTAAATAAGTCTAAAATTTCAGTCTGGGTAGGAGTTTCTTTGATTTTCATTTGTTACTTTCGAAATAATTTTATAGTAATATACTTGACAGAAGAAACACAATTGTTTCAGTTAAGGTACAAATATTTTAAGTATTTCCACCAAAACTGTAACAAAACGTAATTTATTTTGTTATTACTATTATACCATTTGCATTTGTATAAAACTTATATAAAATTAGTTTTCTACGTATTATGTACCTATTAAGTAAGTAGTTATAAGTGAGTAATTAACGAATGTTGCAAAATAAATAAAAAAATGTGAATTATTTTATTAATTATTTGGAACTTTGTTTAACTTTGTTTAACTTTGATTAACGAATAAATAACATTAAAATAATTTTGTTTTCATAAGGTGTAACGGGTAGGAAACCGAAATTTTTTTATCAGCAGAATGCGTTTGGTAAAAAATTTAAAACAAAAATAAAAACAAAGTTTTGTGTGGTTAATGGCCAATCGAGTAAAACTGAACCAATATAACTATAGATAAAATTTTTTTAAGGATTACTTGAATTGTATTGTTTTAATAGCGATAGCATTTTTGTTTTCTTTAATTAATCATTTTTTTAATTTATATACAGAGTCAATAATGACTAAAAATAGTTTTTCTCAAAAAATATTGCTTATTGCAATACTAATAATCTCATTCTTTGGAATGAATCTGCAAGAAGGGAAAGGGCAAGCACCTTGTGGGTCTGGTTTTACATTTAATACTTTTCGTATTAATATAAATGGTTGTGAATATGATTATGCTTTTTGTTATCAATGTCAACCAATAGCTTTATATCCATTCTCAATAGTAGATTTTGGGAATATAACACCGGTAGATATAGCTTGTGCTCAATCATTATCTGATGCAGAGGTTTTAAAATTATTAAGAATTGAAATATTAAAATACTCATATTTAACATTGTTATGTGAAATAAGACCTTGCGATGTTGAACCTAAAACAAAAATGCAATTTAACTCATTTGCTTGCTGGGAGAAAAAATGGTTTTTCCCAACAAATAATCCTATTAATGATTATTGGTCATACATAGCTTGCTCAAGTGAGGACATTTGTGAATCAATATATGAAGTATGTAGAGATGGAAATAATATCAATTGGACTGTTGTTGAAAAAAAATGGAAAAATTTAATACCACCTTCATGTCCTCCAGCACCTGCGGGGAATATACCAACACCTACTAAAAATGCAGTAACATCAGGATGTTTTAAATTACCAACACCATGTGATTGACCATAAAAAACAAATATTTAAATATCCTTTTAAATTTATAATAAAGTTAAAAGGATATAATTTATAAATTTATATTTGAACATTATGAATAATACATTAATTTTATTTTATTTAATATTATTTAATTCTTTATATGCTAGCGCACAACAAATTGCTCTTACTCCGTTATTAAATAATTTTAATAATATTTATTTTACAGATAATGAACATTTCATTCAAAGTGATAACGGTTGGATTAAAAAAATAAACAATAAAAATAAAAATGTAAAATATTTCAAATCTTATAATAATGAAAAACACTTAAAAATGTTTGATTTTAATACTAATTTATACACAGTATCTATAAATTTAAGTATTGGATTGCTAAATCCAATCAATAATACTTTTGATATTATTAAACAAGTTAAATTGGAAGATTATGATGAAGTATTAGATTTAATTGTTATAAATGATAAAATATTTGTTTACACTTTAACGAAAATTTACAAATTAAATAAATATTTTGATATTGAAAAAATAATTAGTAATAATATTCATAGTACTTTAGTTTATAGATATAAATATAATTTTGATTGGACACCACACCCCTTGATAAAATATAATGATAAAATATTGGCATTTATTGATACAACTAATTTAGCAATTTATGATATAGATTTGAATATTATTAAAAAAATAAATTTTAAAGAAATGTATAATTGGGATAGAACATACGTAGATTGTAAAATATTTAGTTCCGTTAACAATGTATTTGTTTTCGTACAAGATAAAATTTTAGTTTTAG
>JBEICW010000238.1:0-5392 GCA_040383785.1 Ignavibacteria bacterium
ACCCTTATGCGGTTGGTCCAACTTTTTATGGTGTTAAAAATGCACAAAAAGTTGCTACAATAAATGAAACTGTTGAAGATTATGATCCACTTTCAAGTGTCAAAGATGAGATAAGTGAGTTTTTAGTATTCCCAAATAGTGCTAATGAATTTATAGCAATTCAAATTAAACAAGTTCAAAATAATAATTTAATTTTAAATTTATTAGATTTGAATGGTAAATTAGTTGCAGAAGGAAAATTGGTATCTGGTAGTACAATTTCTTATATGGATATAAATAGTTTATATAGCGGATGTTATACTTTAATTATTAAAAATGGGAATTCAGTGAAAACTGAAAATGTAGTTATTTTAAAGAATTAGAATTTACTAAAATGATATTTAAGGTAAAATAACTCTTGTAAAAGGCAAACTTTATAGTTTGTCTTTTTTTTAATGTTATGATCGAATTTTTTATCAAATACAAATTTATTATTTTCCAATAAATTTTTAAGTGGGTTTGATTTTTCTTAATTTTCGTAAAATGAAAATTCATTTGTTCAAAAATAATATTTTTAAACAGTTAAATTTTTCATAAATAATCAAAATCAATAAAAATCGAAATAAAATTAATGATAAAAACAGCTGTAATAATGGCAGGTGGCTCTGGCGAGAGATTTTGGCCCCTAAGCAAACAAACAAAACCAAAACAACTACTTAACCTAATAAATGAAGATAAAACTATGCTTGAAGATAGCATAGATAGAATTTTAGATATAATACCAGCAGAAAATATTTTTATCATTACTGGTGAAAAGATTGTTGAGAATATCAAATCTATTGTAAAATCTATTCCTTCTGATAATATTATTGCAGAACCATTTAAAAGAAATACTGCTCCATGTTTAGCATTAGCAAGTGCAGTTATTAATGCAAAATTTAGTGGTGTAGAGTACCAAAATGAACAAATTATCACTGCAGTTCTTACTTCCGACCATGTAATGACACCAATTGAAACATTCCAAAATGACGTAAATTTAGCTATGGAATATGCTTCTAATAATAAATCAATAGTAACGATTGGAATAGTGCCCACTAAAGCTGAAACTGGCTATGGTTATATAGAGTTGGCAGATGTTATATTAGAAAAAGAAAATGGAAAGATTTATAACGCAAAATCATTTAAAGAAAAGCCAAATTTGGAATTAGCAAATGAATACTATAATTGTAGAAACTACTTTTGGAATAGTGGAATGTTCTTTTATGATTTGGATTATTTTAATACTGAATTAAATCGTTGTCAGCCAAATGTTGGGGGCAAAATTAACGAAATGACCGATTTGATAAAATTGCAATCTAATTATGAATCTGGGGTAAAAGAAACTTCTTCTATTTTTGAGCAGATGCCTGATATTTCAATAGATTATGCTCTAATGGAAAAAACTCCAAATGTAGCTGTTGTTAAATCTAATTTTAACTGGGACGATTTGGGAAGTTGGGATTCAATCGAAAAATATGTCAATAGAGAAAATGAAAATAATATTAAAGGGAAAGCAGTAACCATTGATGCAAAAGATAATATTATTTTTAACTATTCTAATGATAAATTAATAGCAGTATTGGGGTTAGACGATTTTATTATTGTAAATTCTGACGACGTAATTATGATTTGCCCTAAAGATAAAGCCCAAGATGTCAAAAAAATTGTAAATGAACTAAAAGCTCAAAATAAACAAGAATTATTGTAAATTAATTAAATTACAAGACAATTAAAAAATGAAATTATTTAAAAATATAACAAATTTAGTTAGCATTGATGATAATAAAAATCTATTCAAATCTGGAAAAGATATGAATAATATCAATTCATTAAAAGATATGAATATGATTTTTGATGATGAAATTAGGTTTATTGGAACTAATTCTGAAACAGAAGATTTTATAAATAATTTTAATATAAAAATTACTGAAACCCAAGACATGACAGGTAAAACGATTATGCCTGGGTTTGTGGATTCTCATACGCATATTGTATTTGCTGGAGATAGAAGTAATGAATTTGGAAAGAGACTAAAAGGAGCGACATACAAAGAAATAGCCGAAGCAGGCGGCGGAATACAAACAACTGTAAACGCTACTCGCAATGCAAGTATAGAAGAATTGGCTATAATTGGATTGAAACTACTTAACAATGCTATAAAATACGGCACTACTACTATTGAAATTAAGTCTGGTTATTCATTATCATTTGAAGGTGAGATGAAGCAATTAGAGGCAATCAAACAAATAAAAAACACGCTAAAAAGTAATAATATTGATATGAATATAGTATCTACATTTATGGCTGCACACGACTTTCCCAAAGAATTAAAAGGAAGTAAAGAGGGCAGAGAATATTACATAAAGTCAATTTGTGAAGATATGCTGCCGGTTGTAGTTGAAAATAAATTAGCAGATTATTGTGATATATTTATTGATGAAGGATATTTTACAAATGAAGAAGCTGAAGTTATTTTCGATAAATCACTTTCATTAGGTTTACCAATAAAAGCTCATTGCGATGAATTAGCAAATGTAGAAGCTGCTGGATTTTGTGCAGATAGGGGAGCGGTTTCTGTTGACCACTTACTTTTTGTTTCCGATGATAGTATCTCGAAAATTGTAAAAAATAACACTGTAGCAAACCTATTACCGGGAACTGCATATTTTATTAGATTACCCTACGCTCCAGCTCGAAAATTAATTGATAACAATGCCATAGTTTCACTTGCAACTGACTGTAACCCTGGTTCTTGTTTTACTGAAAATATGCAGTTAATTATGAATTTTGCAGCATTGAATATGAATATGTCAGCTGAAGAAATATTAACTGCATCAACTCTTAATTCTGCATACTCGCTAAGATTATCTGATACGATTGGCTCATTGGAAATTGGGAAAAAAGCAGATTTTATAGTTTTAGATATTCCAAATTATTTTGATTTGTTTTATCATTTCGGAATTAATCATGTTGAAAAAACATATATATCCGGAAAAATAGTCAAAGATATAACATATTAATATTCCTAATTCATCATAATTAATTCTCAACTTAAATTCTCAACTTTATTTCTTAACTTTATATCTCAAATATGCCCAATAAAAAAAATATACTTTTTATTTCGCCAAGATATTCTTTGCCGTTCATCGGTGGTGATAGATTGAAGCAATATTATCTCATAAAATACTTATCTGAGAAGTATAATTTAACTTTGATTACATTTTATCAGGGCATGGAAACTGATTTAGACAAACTAAAAAATCCATTTGAAGAAATGGGGGCAAAAGTTCATATCATAAAACTTAACCCATTCAAACAAGCAATAGAAGTATTAAAAGGTATGTTTAGTTATAAACCTGTTGAGATTAGTTATTATTTCAGTAAAGAATTTGAAAATATATTAGGTAAAGAATTAAAAATAACAAATTACGATATTTCATTTTCATTTTTTATGCGTGCAGGAAATTATTTCACACAAAAAAGCATAAATGATATAATTCAAAATACAAATCCAAACTTAAAAAACATCTTGATTGCGGAAGATTGTAGAAGAATTTATATGGATAGGTCTTATAAATCTTCAAAAAATATAATTCAGAAAATTGTTAGATTTTGGGAAGCCAAAACCCTCAAACTTTATGAACCTAATATTCTGAAATATTTTGATGTTACTACTTTAGTAAGCGATGCAGATATTGAAAATATGCAAAAAGGTACTAACTATTCAAATTTCAAATTACTTACCAACGGCACAGATTTACAAAAATTCTTTCCTGATAGTTATGAAATTAGGCAAGATTTAATTTTTGTAGGAAAATTAGATGTATATGCAAATGAATTAATGGTTAGAAAAATTGTTGAAGATATTATGCCATTGATTATTAGTAAGTTACCTAACGTAAAACTAAATATCGTAGGTAAAAACCCAAACAATTACATTAAATCTTTGCAGTCTAAAAACGTAATTTTACACGAAGATGTGAAAGATGTAAATGAATATCTTCAACGCAGTTTGATTTTTATACACCCACATTATAGTGGTTCAGGTATTCAAAATAAATTGATAGAAGCAATGGCAAGTGGTACTTTGGTAGTTACTACTCCAATTGGTAATCAAGGAATTAATGGCATAGATGGTGAGAATTTATTTTTAGTAAATAACGACCAAGAAATGGTAAATAAATGTTTAGAAATAATATCAAACAAAGAAAAATATCAAAATGTTAGTGAAAATGCAGTAAATCACATTAGAGAAAATTTATCTTGGGAAAGAGTTTATAAAGACTTAGAAGTTATAATTAGTGGATTGAAATTAGTTTAATTGTTGCTATTAAAAATACTGTCCATAATTTTATACTACTAAAAATCAAAAATATAATTGACTAAATTACTCAATAAATGTAAAATAATGTTAATTGTTTATGGTAAAACTAAACATAATAATATATTATTTTGTCCGTTCTTTGAAAATTTAATCTAAACTTAAAATAGTAATTTAAATGCAATTTTATATAAAATTATTTATTTTACAAGCAAAAATCGTAAAATATCGTGAAGTTTTTGATTTGTAATTAACTAAATTATGCTTTTTTCCATTTAATTACTGGAGTTACCTTTAAACTATTATAATCCAATGGACTTGCACTTAAATATAAATATATATTTTCTTTATCATTACCTCTTTCATTTTCAAAATTGTAAAATCTTTTTACGTTTTGTCCAATCCAATTTGGGAACATGCTCATTTGTATCTTGTGTAATATATACTGTTTACTAGTGTATAATTCATATTTTCCAGTATATGCAATATATTGATTAAATGCTTCAAAAATTTCAGAATATGTGCCAAATCTATAGTCGTTGTTTGTGAAGTAATTTCTATCTAAACTGCCAATTTGTGCAGACATATAAAGGTCTTCGGTGTATATTAAAATTCCCAATGGATTATCACCCATAGGTTTATGTACAATAGTTTTGTTCTCATCTAAAAAATACATATCAACTAATTTCCAAACTCCAATTAGCTGATTTAAAGTGTTCTTTGACATAATTCAAGAGTAATTTGTTAGTAATAAAATTGTATTATTCAAAATTTGAAAGTATAAGTGGTGAAATTTAATATTTTAAATTATTCTTTTATTTTTAAAAACAAATTTTGAGTAAGAGGAGATTTTCTTTTTGCTAATCTTTGGGGGTCTTCTACAAGTCGCATTTCTTTCTCATTAAGTAATTGAATTTTATGGTAATTTTTAAATCCTTCTATCATTAAAAATTGGTTATTTTCAATTAATTTATATTTTCTTTCAAGGGTTAAACCAACTGCTTCTATAATAATTACAACTTTTTTATTATCAACAAATATCAAATCAATTCT
>JBEICW010000239.1:0-5387 GCA_040383785.1 Ignavibacteria bacterium
AGAATAACAGTAGCTTATGGTGATGGTATTGGTCCAGAAATTATGGACTCAACAATTAAAATTTTAGATGCGGCTGGTGCTGATTTAGAATATGATGTAATTGAAACTGGTGAAAAAGTATATTTACAAGGACACACTTCTGGTATTTCTCCTGATTCTTGGGGATTTCTAAAAGAAAACAAGATATTTTTGAAATCACCAATTACAACACCTCAGGGTAGTGGTTACAAAAGTTTGAATGTAACAATTCGTAAAACTCTTGGACTTTTTGCAAATGTTAGACCATGTTCGGCATATACACCATATGTTAAATCTCATTTTCCTAAAATGGATTTGGTTGTAATCAGAGAAAATGAAGAAGATTTATACGCAGGGATTGAGCATAGACAAACTCAAGAAGTTATGCAAGCATTAAAGATAATTTCTGTTCCTGGTACCGAAAAAATCGTTAGATATGCCTTTGAATATGCAAGAGCAAATAACCGTAAAAAAGTTACTTGTATGACTAAAGATAACATTATGAAAATTTGTGATGGTACATTTAGAAGAATTTTTAATGAAGTTGGGCAAGAATATCCAGAAATCGAACAAGAACATTTAATTATTGATATTGGCTCGGCGCTTATTGCCGAAAGACCCGAAAAATTTGATGTTATCGTTACATTAAATTTATATGGTGATATTATCTCTGATATCGCAGCACAAGTTGCGGGTTCAGTTGGTTTGGGTGGATCTTCAAATGTAGGCGAAGGCTTTGCTATGTTTGAAGCAATTCACGGTTCCGCTCCTGATATCGCTGGACAAGACAAAGCTAACCCAAGTGGTTTGATTAATGGTGCAGTAATGATGTTAGTTCATTTGGGTAAAACCGAAATTGCAGCTAAAATCCAAAATGCATTACTCAAAACTTTAGAAGATGGTATCCATACTGGTGATATTTACAACAAAGAAAATAGCACAAAATTAGTTGGTACAAAAGAATTTACTGATGCTATTATTGCAAGATTAGGTCAAAAGCCATCAATTTTGAAAGTTACTGAATTTAATCCAGAAAGCAAACCAATTGAAATCAAAAAATATGTCCCTAAAACTCCAGAGAAAAAGGAATTAGTTGGTGTTGATATTTTCGTATGTTGGGACGAAGCCGATAGAGACCCTAATGTAATTGGTGATTTGATTACTAGTATTACTGGTATTAGATTCAAATTAAAAATGATTACTAATAGAGGTGTTAAGGTTTATCCTAATGGTATGAAAGAAACATTCTGTACAGACCATTGGAGATGTAGATTTGTCTCTATCAAATCTATGGTTGTAGATGATGAAGAGATGGATTTGGAACCAATTGCACATTCTGATATTGTTTATTTATTAGATAAAATTGAACGTAAAGGTTTAGAATTCATTAAAATTGAAAATCTTTATAATTTTGATGGGAAAGCAGGATATTCTCTTGGTCAAGGAGAATAATCCATAAATGAGTGTTCATCAAAATATTGATTCCAAAAAAATTACTACTAAGATAATTCAAGAAATGAAAGACAAGAATATTAAAATATCTTGTCTAACTTCTTACGATTATCTTACAACAAGAATTGTAGATAAGTCTGGTATTGATATTATTTTGGTTGGTGATTCGTTAGGAAATGTATTTCAAGGACACGAAACTACACTTACTGTAACGGTAGAAGAAATAATATATCACTCTAAAGCAGTAGTTAAAGGTGCAAAAAGAGCTTTGGTAGTTGCTGATATGCCATTTATGTCTTATCAGATAACTCCAGACGAAGCATTGAGAAATGCTGGTAAAATTATGAAAGAAACGGGCTGCTCGGCTGTAAAATTGGAAGGCGGAAAATCTGTTAGTAAAGCTATAAAAAAGATTACAAAATCAGGTATTCCAGTTATGGGACACTTAGGACTTACGCCACAAAGTATTAATCGTTTTGGTGGATACCAAGCAAGAGGCACAACACCAGACGAAGCAGAGCAAATTATTGAAGATTCTTTGTTATTACAAGAGGCTGGAGCTTTTGCAGTAGTATTAGAAAAAATACCTGCTCAATTAGCAAAAAATATTACAGAAAAATTAACTATACCTACTATTGGTATCGGAGCTGGTAAATATTGTGATGGACAAATTTTAGTTAATTCTGATATGCTTGGACTTTCTAATGATTTTAATCCAAGATTTGTTCGTAGATATGCTAATTTGGAAGAAACAATTGGAAATGCAATTACTAATTACATTAATGATGTAAAATCTAACTTTTTCCCTAATGAAGATGAATCTTATTAATGGTTAGTGGTTAGTGGTTAATATTTTAAGATAATAATTAAAATTTATAACTAAAATGAAAAAAAATGCTGAAATATTATTAATTCTACTCTTTTCAAGTCTAACTACTTTATTAGTTGGTTGCGGAGATGGTATCACTGATATTTCAAATATTAAAGTAGTTTTTCCAGATACTGGAAAAGTGAGCTACTTTAATAATGTTCAACCATTTTTGAATCAAAGATGTGCTTATTCGGGTTGTCATAGTGATTTTAATTTAGCTGGCGGTCGCAGTATGAGTAGTTATTTTAGGTTGTTTGAATCTGCAAATTTGGGTTTAGTAATTCCAAATAATGCTTATTCAAGTGTATTGTATCAAGTGGTAAATGGAACTAATAATCATTTATATAGATTAAATTTACCAATTGCTAATCAGAACCAAATAAATGGCATTCAAAAGTGGATAGATCAGGGTGCTGCTGATAATTAAAGATTATAATTTTTAATATTGTAATTAAAGAGTTTTTTTTAAGAATTATTTTAAGAATCAAGAAAGAAATTTACAAAATTTTATTTTTATTTATAACCAAATATTTAGGTGTAAAATGACATCATTTATCAAATCTCTATTTGTGATTATTGGCTTTGCTTTTATAATCAACTCTTGCGACAAAGGTCCCGAGCCTATCGAAATCAAAGATTTAGAGTTAAAAAAAGACGAAGTTAGAAAATTTGAAATAAAAGTGCCATCAAATTGGCATAATGTTGTTAACCCAGCTAAAAGAGTAATTTCTTTTTCATCAAAAGAAGCTCAATCAAGATTTTTTAAATATGACCCTACTGGATTCCCTGGTGCAAAAATAGATTTACAAGCATTTAACTTAGATTCTGCAAATACAATTGAAACAATTTTTGAAAAAAGTAAAATTTTCCCTGCTGAGTATTATTCTGCTCCAGAAAAAGTTACTATTGATGGTGTTGAAGGTAAAAAAGTAACTTATACTTTTGATTTGGAAGATGGTACTTTTGATGGTGCTTTATATGTGGCAGCAAAAGATAGTACTGCCGCAACTATTATTATTTTTGAAACTTTTGCTGGGTCTAATGAGCAATATAAAGCTAAATTTACTGAAATTTTAAATAGTGTTAAATTAGCAGTTAATCCTCCTAAAAAATTAGTTGATACTATAACTCAAGTTGTAGAAGCAGAACCAGCATCATCTACTTTGAAAAAATTTGACGGACAAGGGTTTAAGATTTCAATTCCAGATAACTTTAAAGCAGAAATTACAAAAGCCTCAAATACAGTTTATTCTCGTAATTTTACTGGCGATAGAAGAGCTGATTGTAATATTAGAGTTGATGTTAGAGAAGCAAAATCTACTAATTTGAAAAAAATTGCTGAGGAAAACCAAGCTACAATCGCTGGAGCAAGCAAAGTTAATTCTACTAAAATTGGTGGCAAAGAAGCATATTTTGTTAATTATAATGCAACAAAAGATGTAAAAGGTAGAATTTATTATATTTTAAATGATAATAAATTATATCAAGTTTCTTTAACTTGGTTTATAGGCGAAGAAAAAGATTACTTACCTGTGTTTGAAAAATCAGTAAATTCAATGAGTTTCTAAAAATTCCTTAAATATTAACTAAGACTATTACTTTATAAGTAATGGTCTTTTTTTTATCTTTTTTTTATCTTTTTTTTGAACATATTTTTAATATTAAATCATAAATAACTATATTTGTTTTTGTAAAAAAATAAAAATAACAAAAATTGAAATCAATTATAATTAAGTTAACTATATTACTCTTAATCATTAGTGCATTTGCACCTAATCTCTATTCACAAAACTCAACGCCAACAGATACAACTTCAAATTGGAAACGTGGTGGTTTCTTTGGAATTAATTTTAACCAATTATCACTTTCTAATTGGGCAAGAGGTGGTGAGAGCTCTTATGCTACAACTGGACTATTTAACTACTTTTTTAATTACACTGACTCAAGTGGACTAAAATGGGACAATACTCTTGATATGGGTTATGGTATAATCAATAATGAAGAAAGTGGCGTTAGAAAAAATGAAGATAAGATTGACTATATAACTTCATTAGGTTATAGAGCATTAGAAAATCAAGAGATATATTACTCTGCTTTGCTTAACTTTAAAAGCCAATTCTATAGAGGTTATAATTATCCAAATGACTCATTAGTAATCTCAAATTTCTTTGCACCTGCTTTTCTAACAGTCGGGTTGGGTATGGAATACAAGTATCAAAATATACTTTCTATAATCGTATCCCCTGTTACTGGTCGTTTGATATTCATAAACGATGATGACATCGCAAATGCAGGTCTATATGGAAATGAAAAACCAGTCTATGACTCAAGTGGAGTAATGACTAAAAAAGCCGAAAAATTAATAGCAAGTCTTGGGGTGCAAGTAACTACTCAACTCCGATATGACATTTGGGAAAATGTAAGTGTGATTTCAAGGTTGGATTTATTTAATAATTATACAGACAAAAATATAAGAAATAGACAAAATATTGATGTCAATAGTGAAACTACTATAATTATGAAAATCAATAAATTTTTGGCAGCTAATATATTTTTACAATTTATATATGATGACGATACAAAAGTACCAATTTATGAAAAAGTTGATGGTCTAAAAACAAAAATTGGCGAAGGAAAACGTTTGCAAATCAAACAAGTTTTAGGTGTTGGATTGTCTGTAAAGTTTTAGAAGAAATATTTCTTATAGTAGAACAGGCACCCTTGCCTGTTCATACTTCGCTCTTTGAAATAATTGTAAAGACAAGGCACTGCCTAGTCTCGCAGGAATTGTAAATTAGAATAACATTTTAATATTGTAGGGACAATTCGCGAATTGTCCATCTTGAAAAAAGGTAAGGTCGCAACCTAACCCTACAAAAGAAAACGTAATATTATTGCGTAATTTAATGTAGAAACGACCGGTGGGTCGTCTAAAATGTTTCGATAAAGCAGGAACATCTTGGGAAAAAAGTTCTGTTAAGAAATATCCCGTCAAACCTAAAGGTTTGCCACCCCTTTTTAAAAAAAGGGGAATTTAAAATTAGCC
>JBEICW010000240.1:0-5375 GCA_040383785.1 Ignavibacteria bacterium
TCCCTAATAATCAATTAAAAATAGAAAATATTTTTAAATTAATTAATCAAAAAATTACATATTCCAAACAAGATAAATCTACAAACTCCTTAGCTTTTGATAAAGATTTAAATATAATTCGACATTCAAATGGTGAATTTGTAACCAGAGCTGGTGGGCATGGAGCATTAATTTATAATATTCAAGAAATTAATCAAGATTATATTTTTATAAAAAATATCGATAATACAACAAAATTAGAACTACAAAATGAAATCAATAAATATACAAAAGAAATAATTGGTTTTACAAAAATTATTAAAGATAAAATTGATTACTATCTAAATGATTTCAAAGAAAATGAAAATGATAAAGAAATAATTGATGAAGCATCAAATTTTATAAAAAAATATCTTATCGAAGATTTTGATATTAGTAAATATGAAGTTCATTCAAATTCAAATCAAGATTTAAATAAAGTTTTAATAAATGATATAAAAAATATTTTAGATAGACCATTAAGAGTAGTTGGTGTAGTAAAAAACACAGGTGAGCCAGGTGGGGGACCATTCTATATTAATTTGAAAGACAAAAAATATGATATTTTATCAAAATTTAAATCTAAACAAATTATAGAACTTAGTCAAATAGAAATGTCCAAAGAATCACAAAAAAATATAGTTAAAAATTCATTGTATTTTAATCCGGTATTTATGGTTTTAAATACAAAAAACAATGATGGTGAAAAATATAATTTATTAGACTATATGAGTGAAAATATGGCTATGCTTGTAGAAAAAACACATGGCACAGATATTATCACTTCTTATGAATTCCCTGGACTTTGGAATGGAGCAATGGCATATTGGAACACTATATTTGTTGAATTACCAAATATTATATTCCATCCAGTAAAAACTGTTAATGATTTGCTAAAACCTGGACATTTGTAATAATGTGACCAAATAATGTTAAAGTATATTATTTAGTTTGTGTTTAATAAATAAATTAAGTTCAAATTCTTTGTAATTTTTAAAAGTAAACTGTTAATGAATTATAATTTAAATTTTTATAAAATATAATGTAATCAATAATGGAATTATTTAAAAACAATATATATTTAGATACAAATGGTTATTAGTGTCTTTTTTAATTGTTTCTTATTATTTATATCAATATTTTGAATCCTCTTACAGAATAGATACACCTATTAACTGCATATCAAATTCAAATTTTTATTTAGGTGAAGAATACTAAAATTACTTAGATTATTATAACTTAGATTTAATTAACAAAACTAAATATTTAAGTAATAAGTGCGACAATAATAACAGAAAAATCAATAAATTATAACAAATATATAAATGGACATTTTATTCCAAAACTTTATCAACCATTTTTCTAAGAATCAACACCTAACTAATCAGACAAAAGAAGAAATATGTAATTATTTGTCTATTCTCAATTTGGACAAGAAGCATATTCTTATTAAAGAAAATCAAAGACATGACTATGCTTATTTTGTAATTAAGGGAGCAGTGAGAAGTTATTATCTAAAAGATGGTATCGAAGTTAATACTTGGTTTGCATTAGAAAATGATATGGTAGGTTCATTGCAAAACTTTCAAGACAAACCATCAAGAGAAACTATGGAATTGATTGAAAATAGTACTTTAATATCAATCAATTTGAAGCAGATAAAGCCTTTAATGTTTTCAAATATTCAGATAACAAATTTTATTAATACGATAATAACTGATTATGCTTTATTCTTGGAAGATAAAGTATTTTTTTCGCAGATGATGAGTTCGATGGATAAATATTTGATATTATTGGATAAAGAACCACAACTTTTTCAGCGTATTCCTTTAACTTACATTTCTTCTTTTCTCGGAATTTCTAGAGAAACTCTAAGTCGATTGAGGGCAAAGTAATTTTGTGACATTTGTCAAATGAAACTAACTTTTAGCTTTTTAATTTTGTAGTAAATAATTTAAACAATTATATATTTATTAATTATTAAGATAAAAAGATGAATAAAAGTTCCCTAAACAATAGACTTTTGTCTATAGACCTTGCAAGAGGTTTAGCCGTTCTTTTTATGATAGCAGTTCATACACTTCAAGTTTACGCAAGTCCCAATGTAAAAAACTCTTTATTCGGTCAAATCATAGAGTTTTTGGGTGGACCGCCAGCTGCACCCGTTTTTATGACTTTGATGGGATTTTCTTTTATCTATTCTAGTCAATCTGAATTTAAACCTAAATTATTTCGTGGTTTTAAAATATTTTTATCAGGCTACATTTTAAATATCATAAGGGGTGTCCTTCCATTTACACTTTCTTCATATCTTAAATTGGATATTGCAAAAACATTTCCTTTAGAAAAATTAAATGTATTCACAATTTTCACTATAGTTGATATCTTGCAATTTGCAGGAATTGCTCTAATGATTATGGCTGTTATTCAAGAGTTAAAAATCAACAAGTATATCATTTTATTTTCAGCTTTTTTGATTAGTATGCTTTCGCCATTTCTTTGGGGATTAAGCCTAAATATTCCAGTAATAGACCATATTTTAGAATTATTTTGGGGAGACCAGCTGATAGAATTTAGCTTTATCGACAATAAAATTGCTTTTCCAGTATTTCCTTGGCTATCGTTTCCACTACTTGGTATGTTTCTTGGCGACACAGTAAAAAACTCAAAAGATCAGAATATAACCTTTAAATACTTTGGAATAATTGGTATTTTGGTTCTGTTAGTAGGAGTTGCCATTTCATATTCAAACTTTTATTACCATTTCAATGACTACTACCATAGCCGACAAGGAGGAATGTTGTTTATGTTTGGTTTTGTTCTTTTTTGGCTTTATTTAACCAAGTTTGCTATAGATAAGTTGCCAATGAACAGATTTTTTGAATTACTTTTTAAGTGGAGCAATGGAGTAACAAACATATATTTTATTCAGTGGATTATAATTATTTGGAGCATTGGGTTTTTCGGTATTAACAAAAGCTCTTTCACTACTATAATTATTTTAATTTTGACTTTTACTTTGATATCTCATTTTATAAATGAATTAATAAGATATTATAAAAAACGAACTACAGATATTATTTTAAAATAAATACGGTAACTTACGCAGATAAAAAAACAAAACTTAGCACATTGATTTTAATAAAAATCAAAAAAAAAGGCAAGTTCGTTAAAACTTGCCTTTCATAATATTTTACATTCAAATTCAAATTATATTTTACCTTTTTTAAGGAAGCCAACAAAATCTTCTTGGTTGCGTGTAAATTCTTTTGTACCAAGTAGTTGTTCATTATTGTCAATGATTACATATAATGGTAAAGCAATTGAGTTATATTTTTCTTTCATCATCGCTTTATTTTTTAACTCTTCATCAGTTTTTCTATCAGTATAAAGTCTAACTAAAACCATATCTTTCATTAAGTTATTGACATCTGACTTCGGAAACATATTTAATTCCATCCATCTACAATTTGTGCAAGTCCAGCCAGTAAAATCAACAAATAAAGGCTTGTTTTCCTTACGTGCAACAGCCAAAGCCTCTTCATAATTGCTATACCAATGTAATTCTTCAGCTTGTGAAAGATTACCGCCTCCACCGCCAAAAGATGAATTCTGAGATGTTTTATTATAATCAGGTGGTGGTAAAAATGCATCTAATTCTCCAAGTGGACGTGTATATCCAGTATATAAATACATTGTAATACTCATAAATAATACTGCAAATACTACTCTAACCGCACCTAATCTATCAATTGGAGAATCTAATTTTAATTTGAAAAATCCTAATACATAAATTACTATCAAAATACCACAAGCTATCCAAATTGAAAGGAATAAATCTCTTGTCATAAATCCCCAATTCCAAACTAAGTCAGCATTACTAATAAATTTAATAGCAGCAGCAATTTCTAAAAAGCCCATGACTACTTTTAAATTATTCATCCAACCACCTGCTTTTGGTAGTTTATTCAAAAATCTTGGAAATAATGCAAGTAAAAAGAATGGTGCTGCAAAAACTCCAGAAAAACCAAGCATACCTATAATCGGATAAGTCCAATCACCTCCAGCCGAAGCTGATATTAAAGTTGTTCCTACAAATGGAACTGTGCAGGTAAATGAGGTAAGAGAAAAAGTCAGCCCCATCAATAAAATTCCCCAAATTCCTCCACCTTCGCTTTTTGCATTTAATTTATTTAAGATACTATAAGGAATTTGAATTTCAAATGCACCAAATAAATTTAATGAAAATATTAAAAATACTGCTGCAATAACTAAATTAGACCAAGGATTAGTGGCAAAGTCTTGTACGCCAGTAGGACCACTTACCAAAGCAAGTAATACACCGATTCCTGTAAATGTTCCAATTATACCTAATGCATAAATAACTGCATCACGAATTGGATTGTGGTGAGCTTTTTCTGCTCTTTTAGTAAAAAATGAAACTGTAATTGGTATCATTGGAAAGACACAAGGAGTCAATAGTGCAAAAGCACCTGCTGCCATTGCAAACCATAAAAATGAAAAAATACCTTTTTTCTTAACTGCATCTATTTCATTTTCTGATTCTGTTTTTTGAACAGCACTATTGTCAGTGTATTTTTCTTCAACTTCGGTTTTTAGTATTGAAGAATCAAAAGTTGAGGCAACATTTTCAACCTTGATATAAAATTCTTCTGGTTGCAAGCAACTTGTAGTGTCGCATTGTTGCAAATAAGTAATTACAGACAAAGTATCTTTAGTCAAGTCAAAATCCGATTTTGCTTTTGCTGAAATAATAAAATTGGTATTTCCAACAAAATAATCAATTTTCATTCCGAAGCCTTCATCCATTTTGGAATGAGGTTTGTCTGATTTTATCTCTCCAAATAATTCTAATTTGGGGTTGGAAAGTGTAAATTCAGTTTTAGTAGGACCTATACCTTCAGAATTTAATTGTTCAGTAAGCCCATAAGTGTACCAATATTTAGCAATTTCAAAATTAAACAAAATATCAAAAGTTTCACCAGCTTTTATTGATGTTTTATTTGGTTGCGCTTTAAATTTGATATGTAAATTTGGATTTTCTTCAGCAATTGCCAAATGAGAATTAGAAATTCCTAAAGTAAATAGCATAGTAAATACTAAAAGGATTTTTTTTAAGTTAATTGACTTAAAATTCCCAAATAGTATATTTTTGTTAGAATTAATCATAAATTTCAAATTTTAAATTAAGTTATTGTATTTATCAATATATATAATACGAATTTAAGATAAAAATATTAATTTTTTAGTTTTAAATATGTGATTTTTGTAGAAAATTTGATAATAGGTCAATAATGTGGAAATATTTTCATAAATTTAGTTTTTAATATTTCAAA
>JBEICW010000241.1:0-5367 GCA_040383785.1 Ignavibacteria bacterium
AATTCAGAACATTTAATCTCTTTTGCACCATCCATCATACGAGCAAAATCATAAGTAACATATTTGGATTCAATTGCTTTAGATAATGAATTTACTATCAAATCTGCAGCTTCTTTCCAGCCCATATATTCAAGCATCATCACACCAGATAATATCACTGAACCTGGGTTTACTTTATCCAATCCTGCATATTTTGGAGCAGTACCATGTGTTGCTTCAAAAATTGCGTGACCAGTGATATAATTGATATTTGCACCTGGAGCGATACCAATTCCACCTACTTGAGCCGCTAATGCATCTGAAATGTAATCGCCATTTAGATTTAATGTAACTACCACATCATATTCAGCTGGTCGAGTTAAGATTTGTTGCAAGAAAGCATCTGCGATAGAGTCTTTGATAATCAATCCAGCACCTGGCTTGCCTTCTGGAATAATCATCCATGGTCCACCATCTAATTCTACAGCACCAAATTGCTCACGAGCTACTTTATATGCCCAATCTCTAAATCCACCTTCGGTATATTTCATAATATTACCTTTGTGGACTATAGTGACACTTTTTTTACCACTTTCAATCGCAAAACTAATTGCACTATGAACTATTCTTTGTGTCCCATAATAACTAACTGGCTTGATACCCAATCCAACAGTCACTGGGATATTGCTTCCCTCGTAACCAATTCCATCTAATTTTTCTTTCCATGCATCATTTTTAGCTTGTGTTCCAAATCTAATTTTTGCGAAATCTTTAGGGAAATTAGCTTCCAAAAAGTTTAACAATTTATTAGAATCTTCACTTCCACCCAAATATTCAATACCAGCATAAATGTCTTCAGTATTTTCTCTAAATACCACCATATCAATTAATTCTGGTTGTTTTACTGGAGATGGAACACCATTATACCATTTTACTGGGCGCAAACAAACATACAAATCTAAATTTTGTCTAAGTGCTACATTTAATGACCTAATCCCACCGCCAACTGGTGTTGTAAGCGGTCCTTTGATAGCTACCAAATGTTCATTAATTGAGTCAAGAGTTGCCTGAGGCAACCAATCGCCATTATGTGTAAATGACTTTTCGCCAGCCATCACTTCTACCCATTCGATTTTTCTTTCGCCAATATAAGCAACTTTAACCGCTTCGTCTAATACTCTTACTGATGCTGCCCAAATGTCAGGACCAGTTCCATCACCTTCGATAAATGGAATTATTGGATAATTAGGCACATTAAGTTTGCCTTTTTCTATAGTAATTTTAGAGCCACTCATTCTAATATCTCAATTTTAATTTTTTAATTTTGTTAATTATATTTATACAATTTAAGAAATAGTTTATGATAAAATTTCTAAATATTCTTAAATTATAAAAATTATTTTCAAACAGAATATTTTTCAGATTTAATACTAAATATCATACTAAATATTATTAGTAATTTGTCATCTACCTTCTAAAGTTTTTAATTTATATGACATAAAAATTGCTACCAATGTAGCCGCAACTGCCAAATAACCAACGTAATTGTAATTTTGAAGCCCACTGGTTCCTTGAATTACTATATTACCAGAAATAAACGCCGCTGCACCAGCCGATAGTTGTTGGACTGATGAACTCATCGACATAAAACTACCACGATTTTCGGGTTTTACTATAGAAGTCATTAACGACATAGCTGGTATCATACGTCCAGTAATTGATATAAAGAAAATACCCGTGATTGTAAGAACAAAATAAATCGGTATTGGTACTAAATTAGTAATAATCAAAAGTGGAATAATAGAAAATGCTGCACCAAAAACGAATATTCTTTGTCTGCCATATTTATCTGCTAATTTACCAATAAGTGGAGATGAAAATATAGTTAATCCTCCCCCAACAAGATAAATAAAAGGAATAGTACCTTGAGTAAGCCCAACATTTCTAATCATATATGGAGTAATAAAAGGTATTACAGAAAACTGACCCATCACTAATAAAAACATAAACAGAAGTGCTTTTTGTTGATTTGGTGAATCTCTAAGTATTGTAAGTAGTTGCTTGGGAGATTTACGAGGTAAATCCAAATGTGCTTTTATACTTGGAATTATATACAAAGACGCAATTAATAAAATAGAAGAGATACCACCCAAAACGAAAAAAGGAATATGCCAACTATATAAATTAGCTATATATAAACTTCCTGGTACTCCCAAAACTGATGCAACTGAGAATGCAGCAGTTACTACACCCATTGCAGTAGAACGCCTCTCCACTGGAATTATATCACTAACAATAGAGATTACCAAGGCACCAATTATACCGCCAAACATACCTGTAAATATTCGAGCCAAAACTAACATCTCGTAATTAGGTGCCAATCCACAAGCAAATGTTCCAATAGTAAATCCAAGATAAATATATTTCAAAGCAACTTTTCGGTCAAATCTATCAATCAAAAAAGCTCCTAAAAAACCAGATATACCGGCACTTATTGTATATGCTGAGACTATAACGCTAAATTGTTGTGGACCAATTTTAAATAATTTCATAAGTACATCGCCGAGTGGCATCATAATCATAAAATCCACAATATTTGTAAATTGTAAGGCAGCAAGAATGAAGAGCAAAGCGGATTCTTTTTTCATTTTCGGTAAATTTTAGATAAATAATTTTAGGTTTTAATATAAATTCTAAACTATTTTATGAAAAAATAATTACTTTGTAACTTTTTTCTTAAATTTTAGTTATTATAATGGTATAAGCGATTAAATTCAAAATATGTTGTATATACAATAATAACTACTTTCAAAAGTTAATATTATTAAATTTTTAAAATGTGTAAAAATAAAAATTAAGTTTAATTATAAAATAATATGAAAATTATCAAAATATTTGTTCTTGCAATTTTCTTATCAATTTCAGTAACATTTTATGCTTGTAATGATTCAATTGTAACTGAATGTAAAGATAGTACGCCTACTGATAATAGAATGAAAGCAACTTTCTCTGAAATTCAAAGCAAGTTATTTACACCAACTTGTGCTACCTCTGGTTGCCACGATGCTAATAATACTGTTCCTAATTTAACTGCTGGTAGCTCTTATGATGCGATAGTAAATAAGGAAGCAGAAGGATTGGGTTTGAAATATATAGAACCTGGTAATAGTGAAAATAGTTATTTGATTAAAAGACTAAAAGGTGATGGAACTTATGGTAGTACAATGCCTCCAACTGGAAAGTTGCCGATTTCAGTAATCGATTCTGTTGCAAAATGGATTGATAACGGTGCTTTGAATAATTGATTAAAACAAAAAATTTAAATAAAATTAAAGGAAAAATTTAAAATGAAAAAAATAGTATTGTTTTTAATATTAAGTTTAATTTCAATAAATGGAATAAATTTAATTTCAGCAGAATATCACGTTCTAAAAAGTGATAAAAATTTGATAAAATTTATATCAAAAGCACCAATTGAAGATTTTGAAGGTAAAACTTCTAAAATTGATGGTTATTTAAAATCAGAAAATCCTGATTTTAGCAATGGTGAGTTGTATTTCGAAGTAGATTTGAGAAAATTAGATACAGATAATGGCTTGAGAGATAGACACATGAGAGATAATTATCTTCATACAGATAAACATCCTTATGCATCTTACACAGGTAAAATAACAAAATCTACTAAAAAAGATGATAATACTTATGATGTAGAAAGTAGTGGTAAATTTAAAGTTCACGGAATTGAAAAAGATTTAAATATCAAAGCGACTGTTACAATGGGAGATAAGCCATCTGTAAAATCTAAATTTAGCGTTTCATTAAAAGACCATAATATTGAAGTTCCTTCATTAATGTTCCAAAAAATTAGTGAAATGATTAAACTTGAAGTTGATTTTATGCTTAAATTTGTGAAGTAAAAACCAAATTAAATATTATTTTTCTTAGTTGAAAGGAATAATTATGATTACTACAAACATATCTGAATTTAAAAATAATGTTGTGCATTTTTTAGATACAGTTAATAAAACAAATGAAAGCTTGATAGTATCAAGAGATGACAACAAAAATAGCATAATCTTACCATTGAGTGAATATAATTCTATTATGGAAACTTTATATTTACTTTCTGACGAAGAAAATGCTAAGCAAATTAGAGAATCTATTGCTCAAGCAAAGAAAGGCGAATTTGTAAGTGCTGTCCTTTTTGAGGAGTAAATGATTTGAATATACTGTTCACTCGAAAAGCATGGATTGAGTATACAGACTGGATAAATATTGATAAAAAAATAATTACAAGAATAAATCAATTAATTAAAGATATACAAAATAATCCATTTTTAGGAATTGGCAAACCTGAACCTTTAAAGTTTGATTTAACAGGTTACTGGTCAAGAAGAATTAATGACGAACATCGACTAATTTATCAAATTAAAGATAATAATATTATCATAATCAGCTGTAAATACCATTATAAAAAATAAGCTAAAAATATACTTAAAATTAAAAAATTAAAGAAGTAAAATGAAACAAATTATAAAATTGCTAACTTTAGCATTAATTTTTTCTGTAAATATTAATAATTCTTATTCTCAAGGATGGCAAAGGGAAGAAGAGCCAGAAGAAAAACTACCACAAGAGTTATTTCATTCAATTGTAGCACTTAATCTTCCAACTGCCGAAACTATAACAGCAAACGATTATTATTTTAATATTATACACAGATTTAATTCTCCAATTGAATCTGGTCCAAAAGATTTGTGGGGATTAGATGGCTCTGTAACTATGAGAATTGAACTAGGTTATGGTATTACTGATGATTTATTTGCTTCATTGGGTAGAAGTAATAAAAATGGTAATTATGAATTAGGGTTGAAATACAAGTTATTAGAAGTTGACCACAAAGTCCACCCAATTAACATTGCATTAGTTGGTGGAGCAGCATATAATGACAAGCCTGCAGTAGAACCTCCAAAAAGTTCAGACAAACTTCAATATTTTGCTCAGTTACCAATAAATGTGATGTTTTGGAAACAATTAGGATTTGGTATAGTACCGAGTTATTTATATAACTCAAATATAAATTGTGATTGTATAGATTCATTTACTATGGGTGGTTATGTTCAGTATTACATCAATCCTATGTGGTCAGTTGTTGCTGAAACAAATAACACAGTTACTGGATATAGAGGCGTTTACGATTCATATTCTTTAGGTGTAGAAATGGAAACTGGCGGACACTTTTTCAAGTTTTTGGTTAGCAATAATGTAAATATCAATATGTCACAATTTTTAGCAGGCTCTGCCAAAGCATTTGATAAATCTAATGGAATTAACTTCGGCTTCCAAATTACAAGAAATTTGTAAGAAAACTATATAGTAAAATTATAT
>JBEICW010000242.1:0-5367 GCA_040383785.1 Ignavibacteria bacterium
ACATTTAAAGATAATACAATAAAAGATTATATTATATTTTTCATTGATAATTTTCAATTTGAAATAAATAATATTCCTGATGTTAAATATATTATATCTTGTTTTAACTTTAATAAGAAGATTATGACTGATAATATAGTTAATGAAATCAATACTCTAAAAGAAGGATATACAAATGAAATATATAGATAGTAAAAGTGATTTAAAGATATTTTCAATTTTTATTCAGGTATTTTTGTATCTGTCATTATTTTTACTTATATTTGAATTAATTGTTAATTACATTTAATTAATTTATAATATAGGTATTTATATATATATGGCTAAAATAAAAGAACAATCAACTAGTAGTTATGATGAAATTAACAATCCGGTTACAGCTGAGATAACCGTTAATGATAATCTACGTGATAAAAATATTAGATATACTCATTTGATGCATAAGATATTATTGGCTCTAATAATATTAAACATATCAATTGATATGTATTCTTATATATATTCAGTATCATTTTATTTGAATATTTGTATGTTAATCTATATTCTTATATATACACAGGTAATTGTATATAGTAAAGTTAGATTTGAATTTAGTTTTTCAAATAATTTAATATTGGATATAATAGATGTTAGATTTGGTATATTCAATGATTTGGTTTATTATTTAATTGTACCAATTTTATATATTGAGCAATTAATTAATAAATTGAGATTTGCTTGGAAACATTAAATATATTTTGGTTATTAAAATTATTCTTTGTATATTTGAATTAGTTATTTTTACATTAAACAAAAAAGGTTATATATAAAATGAATATCACATTAGATAGGAAATTAAATGATAATAAAATCATTATTGATGTTGTTACATTTCTTAATACAATATCAGGTAAATTAGTTGATAATACACTTGATTATAATATTGTAATAACTGATGAGATTGATGATAGTAATTCAATGGAAGATGAGCAGGATATCGGTGGTGGTATGTTAATCAAATCCAAACCAATTGATGATACAGTTGAAATCAAACCAACATTGAATTTTAATGTAACATATACGGATGATGAAGGAGATAAATGCTCTGATGATTTTATAATTGAGATAGGTAATAGAATTGTTACATTAAAAAGAAATAATGGAAGGACATTATTTTTATCAATTAATGAAAAGAAAAATCTATTATCTTTATTAGAAACCAAATTAAATTTCAATTCATCTAATTCATTTATTAAATCACTTAGTGAGCAAATTAGTAATTAGAATATGGTAATTACATCATGCCTTACTTATAAGAATAGTAAAATCATTATTGATGTAATTACACTAATTCTCTGTTTAAACCGGTTGTAGTCAATCTATGAAAGGATTATAATATGTCTGAAACAATATATGGTAATATAATTCCAAATGATTTAAAAATAAACTTATATGATAAGATTAAATTATTTGGTGATGCATCTTGGTTTAGTTTAAATATAAAACCAAAGATAACAATTGAATTTATTGATAAAGTTGAGCATCTTAATATGTATCATATTAAGTTATTTAGTATTTCAATTGGTGATATGTATTGTTATATATATAGAACTCATAAATACGAACCAAAACTAATATTAAATAAGGTAATAACATCAACAATTGAGTATAAAGATATATCATTTATATTTAAGATTGATGATATATTGTATTCAATATCCTTTGATAAACATAATAAATATATACTAATTAAATTTTATACGTCTGGATTTGTATTTAATGTGTATAGATTAAGTGTAAAAGATAATCTTGATTTATTACGTTTATTATTTAGGATACCAATTATTTTTAGATACGAGGATCCAAGTGATGATATAATAGATAATATCATATTAAAGAGTACATTAACAAGTACACCAATTAATATTAATTTAGTTGATAGATATTATAACTTTGGTGAGTGCGTAAGAACATTTCGTTATTAATATAAATAAATAAAAGTAAAGGTGAGTAATGGATAATAGTTACATCGATAATATAAATTTAGATTTAGATGATTTATTTGCTATGAATTATGATTTGTTCGGTGATAATAACACTGAAGATAAATTAGAAATGAGCGAGCAAATAATCAGAGGTATAGAAGATGTAATAGTAAACATCTTACCTATTAATGATGAGTATGAAGTAACATTTAAACAAACTAATGAGTTTACAATTTTTAAGTTTAAAAAAGTTGCTGTTGATTTTAGTATTAAAATTATAATAAACACTTCAGTAGATAAAATACATTTTATTGATGTTGATGTATTTATTAATGATGTCAAGATAAAGACAAAGGTAATACATAACGAATTTTTAATTAGAGACTTAAAAGATTTTTTAACATTTATATTTATGTAGGTAGTAAAATGAGTAGAGGTGATAGTAATTATGTTTTTGATGGCGAAACAGTATTCAATGAACTTACAGAAAAAGTTACTAAAAGATTAGCTGATAATTATAATGAGATGATGTATAAAGTACATAACGATAAGTACAATGAATTTGAAGAAGATATAAAATTAAGACAAGATAGAGGTAATAAAATACTCACTCAAAATTATGAAGATATATTAAAAAAAGAATTATTTAAAAATGTTAAAAATAATGAATAAAGAATTACCTGTAATAAAAAATTGTAACACTTGTGCCCATAGACAAGGTAGAGGTAAATACGCAAGATGTATATTTGCTGGTTTGTATTGTGATGTCGCAAGACATAATAGATGTGGTAAGGATTGGAGTGGATGGCAACAAAGACAATCACCACTACAAAGATTATTTAATTTATTTAAATTGAGTTAAACAATGAAAGTACCAACACCACAACCAAAAGGCACTTTTGATAATATAGAATATGGTACAAGTGTAACATATAAACTTACCAAAGATGAAGATGGGAATAAAAGTCTTATTGAGGTAAATGACTTTAAGTTATCAGATTTTAAATTTTATGAAAGTGAAATTGATGATAGTTATGCTTACATTTTAACAAAAGATAAATGGGAATACGAGTTCAACACGGAAGATGGTATAAATTTTTATCTTATAATAAATCGTGTTTGTGATGATGATTATCTCCATAAAGAAGCAGAATATGAATTAAAAGATGTTTCAATTAATGATTGTGTTAAATTCATAAATGACTACAAAAACAATGTAAATTCACCTGAATTTTTAGCATACAAGAAAGCAAGGGAATTTAGTGGTCATAGAGGGAATGATGTTATTTCTCAATTAAGTAGGATTTAATTATGAAAAAAATAATCAGAACAGTTTATCAAACTAATTGTGGTAAGTATGAATATGAAACAAAAGAAGAATGTCAGATACACGATGAGATTGTATCTGATTTAGATGAGATAATGAGTGATTTAAAATGGTTTAAATTAGATGAATGTGTAATTGTTGGTGAATTAGATTTCTATAATAGTAGAGATTATATCCAACAAGATACAAATGTCTTTAGAAGTGTTAGACAAAGAGTATTGGAATATTTATACAATCTAACAGGTAAAAAAAGTTTTATTAAAGCATTTGACAATGATTATATCGGTGTTAATTTTGACCATTTAATTCACGAGCTTGAATGGACTGATTACAGATATTTAACAGAATATTTATTTAGATTGATGAACATTGATAAAGATGGAAAAGAATTTTCTTCATTCTATAATGTATTACATAAAAATGAACACAATATTAAAGAAATAATTTTATAAGGAGTTTGAGTAATGATAAATCTAAAAGAATTATATAATAATAATATCCTATCATATAATAAGGATAAGAAGGATATTACAGTAAAGGAACCTGTTTTATTAACCAAAGAGCAAATAGATATAAAATTATTAGATTTATATTTCTGGCGTAAAAAAGATAATTCAATTGTAAGAGAGATTGTAGCTGACAATTTTGCAAAGGCAATTAGTGTTGTTAATTCAATTGCTGATATTGCAGAAATTTTAGACCATCATCCTGATATTTTAATTTATTCTTGGAATAAAATTAGAGTTACCACTACAACACACGATAAAGGTGGTTTGACAGAATTAGATTTTGAATTAGCAAAAAAAATTGAAATGTTAAAAATGTAACCAACTTAATTTTTGAAGGAATTACACAAGGATTTATTTTTAAGATTAATGATTTAAAATAAATATAATTTGGTTATGTCAATATAATTAACTATATTACAAATATAATTTTTACATTTTTCTAAAAACAAGTTTATAGGTTATATGATAACAATTATCTTAATTTCAATAATATGTACTATTTTAGGTTTCTTTATTTTTATGGGTATCATAAGAGGGTTTGATTTTGATAGTGATACATTTAAAGAAATATATTATAATATAGTTGATTTAACTTACATAGAGAAAATTAAACTTATATTTTATGTGTTAGTTATATTTATTTGTTGGGTGATGATAGTTACTGTATTTATTTATGGATAAAAAATTATGAATTACACAATTGAACAATACTTAAAATATCAAAAAACAATTAAAACCATATTACTTAAATATATTTATATTGGTGATTATTCAATAGATGATAATACTCAATTCCTATGGAGGAGGATATATTTAAGTAATGGTGAGTTTATTCATTTTGATAGTAATGAAGAATTAATGAATTATATCAATGACAATTATGTCAAAGAATTTAAATTTGTAGATGAAGAATAAATTTTATAGTAACAGCTATAATTAACAAAAATTAATAATTATGATGCACATTTGGGAGAATAATAATAACTCAATATCATTAATTGAGTTATTGGATATAACAAAAGACATTAATAGTGAATTAATGCCAATAGAGGATATACCACTTACATTAAAATTTGATATTAATGATATTGAGCATAACAATAGAATAAAGAATGCAGACTTAATTTATCCTATATTGCTATTGGTTGATGAACACAATATACCATTATATATAATAGACGGTTATCATAGAACATATAAAGCAATAGAAAATAAATTAAGTTTTATTAAGGTTAAAAAAATAAAACCTAATCACTTACCGGAAAACATTAAACCCATATTTTATTAATAAATAAAAATGAAAACAAATAAAATAAATAGAGATGAGTTCTTTATAAATAAAGATGTAGCTATAAATGAATATAGAGAATATATTAAAGATAGCTCATTACATAAAGATAGAGTTGAATGTAGATTCTATAAAATTAATTATAATTCTAATGATGGTTTAAATGTTAGTTTTAAGAAAGTTACATCACTACATTTAACCATCTTAATAAATGAAGATTATTGTAAATGGGAAGATTATAATATACCGAAACAATCTAAATTCTTTTCGGATAATAGA
>JBEICW010000243.1:0-5363 GCA_040383785.1 Ignavibacteria bacterium
CCAAGAGCATAACTTGTTAAATTTACGGGATAATTAACTAATGGAGTACTATCTGCTCTTACAATATTTAAATTAATTAAAACCTGATTTTTAGTGTATTTTATTCCCTTTAATTGGGTTTGATTTTCTGTTGTCAAAGTAAGTAAACTCCTATCCACAAATGGTCTATTTATTCGCTTATAATATTTTACGTCGTAGGTTATAGTTTTATTTTCAGTAGCAACTCCAGATTCTGGCATTTCAACATAATCGCAATTCTTCATTTCTAAAATGTTCACTGCCCATTCATTCCCATAATTTAATTCAAAAGAAACCACACCAACAGCATTCGTTTTGCTGTTAATTCTATTCTTACTCGTGGTTTCAATAAGGGTAACCGAAATTCCGGGTACGGCCTTAGACTGATTGTCAATTACTCGAATAGATAAACTTAATTTTGACTGTGCATGTAGTTGGGGTAAAAAAACAAATAATGCAAATAATACTAGTAGGTTTTTCATATAAATTAGTTTTAATAAATATTAAACGTATTATTATTAAAATTATTGTTAAATTTCTTTCAATTATTCGAAAAATTATATAAAATTGGAGAATTTGTAGATGAATTATCTTTTTCCTTTTTAAATCATTTAGCTTAAAGGAAACTTCAATATAGGAATTTTACTAATTAGTTAAGTTTAGTAGTTAATAAAGAAAAACAAAGTGGATCGATACAAAAAAATTAGAATGGTAAATCGTCTTCATCTTCTTCTCTTGATTTATAATCATTATATAAATCCTTTAGTCTTTTATACTGATTTATAGTTTTATCATCTATAAACCTCATAATATTGTGATTCAGTTTATAAGCTTCAATAAGAAATTCTTCATTACTTCGAAGTGATTCAGAGGAATATTCAAATGCGGCATAATTATTTTTTATGGCCTCTAATACAATCTCTTTATTATCCTTTATCGATTCTTCTAGGTATTCTAAAGCTTCACCGTGTAATTTAAGAACTGTTAAAGCAAATTCACTGTCTTTTTTAAGCAAATCATCCGCAAATTTAATATTTGAAATTTCGTTATTCATTGCCGCCAAAATGCATTCGACATTTGAAAGAAAATTATTTGACAATATGCTTAATAAATTTCTGTTATTTTTAATAACTATACATAACTCATCCAAAGTCAATATATTTTCAATATCAAGATTCCATTCTTTGATATAAAACAATAGATTCCAATTTGTACTTAAGCATAAAACCTTTTGTATTGATTCATCAATCATTAACTCATTAGAAAGCAAACTAAAAGCCAAAGGTTCTCTTGATACTGCCAATAAAGCAAGTTCTTTATCCTTTTCATAATATCTAACTAATTCTGGAGAAGTTATCCAATTACAATTTTGGTCAAGCAAAATTAATTTAGCTTCATTTTTAGAATTAGGTTTTTCAAAATTTTCGATTTTTTTTGGAACTGATTTTCCAATTTCAATTTGTAAACGATCACGAGAATCCGTTGTTAAAAATTCAAAAGCTTCATCTCCAAAATCAGAAAAACTATTAATATGAAAAACTGAATCTGTTAATAAATTATATTTTGATAAATGAAAACCACCACTGTTATCAGAATCTCTTCTTATAAATTTTCCATTTATTAAAATATCCAAATCATGACATGGACCAGAAATACATTGTCCCTTTGAACTAAATAACTTGTAAATTTGAGTTCCATAAAGTTCAAAAACTACTAGTCCACCCTGATCAAAACTTATTTGTCTAATATCTGTAAAAAGTTCGGGATAATTAGTAAAATCTATACTGTAATCAATATCATTAAAGTGATAAAATTCAATATAATTAGAACCATTAACAGGAATTCGACTAATCTCAAATTCATTTCTTAAATATTCAAAAATTTCAATTTCTGATAATTCTTCAATTTTTTTATTTTTAGTTTCAAAATCATCTCTACAACTTTCTGAAAATCCAAAATCACAATTCATCAACTGAAAAAGATATGCTCTTAAATAATTAATATCTGACTTTACACGTTTTATATTAAATGCAGTGACATCTACTCTATTAAGCGCATTTGAATTCTCTAAAAAATCATTATTTATTGTTTTAATTTCTTCAGAATTAGGTGTTTCCATTTTATATTATTTTTTAATAAATACTTGCAATTTTCTATACTGGTCTAATCTTAATACCATCAACTATTTTTTTAATTTCCTTGTCATCTAAAACCCCTTCTTCTTCCAAGTGTTGTTTTATTATACCAAAGGGGAAATCCTTATCTTTTAAATTTGAACCAATTGAACACACAATAGAACTTAATAGAGTTGGTGAAGTATCAATTTCCTCTTGATTTAATTCCCCTTCGTTCAAATCTAAATCATCCATCATTAAATATTCTTCATTTATTTGATAATCATTTTTATTTATTCTACTATTAACATACAAATCAGATAAAGTATCAAACATATAGCCCTTAGGCGGAACTAAAATATTTATTGGATTGTAAGTATTTATATAAAAAGTATCATATTTATTATTAGTAGACATGATTTCGTAGCAATCTATAATTTTGGCACCTCCAAATTTTGAAGCTTTTATTCTATGATAAATAATACAATTTCCAGATGTTGAAATTAGACTATCCATAAAGAGTATTGAGTCTGAAATATTCCTTAATAAAATTGGATTTTCTGGGCATCTACCATAATCTTGCATACTCATTAATTTTTATTTAATTATTTATCTTTTTATCAGCATTAAAATTTCATTAGTTTGATTTATTTTTTCTTTAGAAATTTAATTTTAAACTCCTCGATTTTTTTTCTCGAATTGATTAAGTTTTTCAATGCTTTTTTATATGGTTCATAAAGTTCCATAAAGCTCTTTGTCAATTCATCAAATCCTTCAGATGGTATTGATAGTTTTTTATTTTGGATTTCTTTTACTGTAAGATATTGTATTTTTGATGGGTTATTGGCTGCTTTTTCAGTGATTAAATCATCAAGCACAACATCTAGTACAGAATGGAAAAAGGGTAAATTATTCATTACTATTTTTCGTGGTTGTAAAATTATAAAATGGTGAGATGCTACAATTTCAGTAGAAGTAAAATCAAAGTCTAAATCAAGAAGTGACATTCCTCGGTTTTTACCTACCCGATTAACAATATAACTGTTTGATGTTAATATTGTATTAGAACCAATTGAGCTAGACAAATTATAATCGGATAAAAAATTAGGATTTATTGACTTATCATCAAAGTTAACAGAATTCATTGTTAAAGCTTTAATATTTGAATTATTAGAATCTATTTTTTCATTCTTTCCTGTCGAATTAGATTTTACTTTATCAAGAACCTGCTTACCTTGTTTAACCTCAAAGAGATCATTAATAGTAAAATTATTAATTGGATTTGAATTTGAAAATAAAAAAAAAGCTAAAATCATGGTTGAATATTTAAATTGATTAACAAATATAATACTTTTTTGTTTTAAATTTATAAAAGTGTAAAAAAAAAACAACAAGCTAATTGAAGTCCACTTATGTAGTAAGAACTCTAATTAATATCAATTTGTATATTTTAATTAAATTAATTTACCCCAAAGCATTTCTGTATAATCATCCAATTCGGATATTGATTTTACATGATACTGATTTGCCTCAAATTGAATAGGATTGTAAACTATTTCATTATTATTATTTACGATGTCTATATTAGAACTAAAAAATATTTCTAATTCATTTTTCACAAATTCATCATCTGATGGTAATGCAGAATAGAGATACCAATTCTTAATTTCATCAAAAAAAGCTCTTTCAAATAATAACTGTTCAGTAAAACTATCTTTCTCAATCACTATTCTTCCTAGACAATTTTCAAAAAAAAATCCTTTTGAAAAGTCATTATTTTCTGAATATTTGTAAAATATTTTGGTAGGATATGCTTCAACAGAAAATGATTCTAGTAAATCAAACCTAAGCATTGTGTGTTTTGTTTTTGGATTAATCATAATAAAATTTTTGATAATTGATTGAAAAGGGCTAATTAATTAGCCCTTAAATTAATTAAGGATTATTAAAACTTCTAATAATAATTTGTGCATTTTGAGGTACATTATTTTGTCTTTTTAATAAATCAATTGCTTGACTTTCGGATTGACTTTCCAAATTTAAATTAGTACCCGATTCTGCTCTTTGTCCGTCACTATAAACAATAGTGTAACGAACGTAATAAGTTTGCCATGCCATAAGTTAATATTTCTAATTTCTACTCTCAGGATTTTCGAATACCTCCCCGTTTTAATAGTTTCTGGACTCTATTATATAAATAATTAATTTGAATTTATTAAACTACATTTAAAACTAATGCCTAATATCAATTTATTATCAATCTTATATACTACTTCTTTAAAGCTCTCAAAGAAAATCCGCACTCTTTAATTGAATTACCATATTGTTTTTTAAAATTATCTTCATCATAAATAATTGCAGCATCAACCCCTTCAATTAATTCAAGTACAAAAGGTTCATTATCTTCATTAAGAACCCAGTAATTTGTTCTAAATCCACTTGAAATATTTCCATCTTTTCTTATTCTTCCAACAGCAATAGCATTAAAACTTGAATAGTTTCCGTATTTATATTTTCTTAGTTGCTGCTCTTCATCTAAATATGCAATTCTAGGAAAATCAATTTCTTTGGTACTTTTAAGTTTTAACCCAGCTAAATCTTTACCCCCTAAATAATAAATTAACACATTAATATCTTTAAAATTTGGAATTTTATAACTTTCAGGCAATAAGCCTCGTGAATCAATAATAGCATAGTAATTGTATAAAACCTCACTATCATATTCATCTGAAATATAGCAGGAAGGAGTTTCATTGATTAAAGATAGTTCCCAATCATTTCTTCTTTGGATATTGTTTAATAATTCACCATTGTTAAAAACGAGAGAATTCAAGTTTTTTTTCATCCAAAATTGCTTTCCTATACTTATTGTCATATTTTCTAATTTGTTTAATCTAAAATACCTTGAAAATTATATTTTTTTTGTTGTAAATACTAACTCTTAATCATATAGTCATTCATTTATGGTATAGTAATAAAATTCTTTTATTGTTTACTTAAGCTAAAAACTATCTCCTTTATTATTAGTATTCTCATTTTTAAAATTTCTTAAAAATATCCATCTTTTTTTCTAACTCAAAATAGTCTTATTACAATCTTGATTATTTTAAAATTGTTTTTAAAAATAATAAATTTAATTTATTGCAAAAATATATAAAATTTACTTAAATTGTTTTTTTTTACTATAATTTTTTTATACTTTTGTTTTGAAAATAAAATTATAATAAAAAA